>NZ_JACJTJ010000013.1:0-151926 GCF_014698605.1 Synechocystis sp. FACHB-383
ATAAGCTATGTACACTGGCTAAGGGAGTTAGCACTAAGGTGATGAATTTGCTTTGCTATAGGGTTATTCTGCTTATTTTTCGGTGGCACATAAATACCATTCAACGTTTCTGGCTCAGTTATTATAGCTTTTTCAATAGCCTGGATAAGAATTTCAGCATTTTCTAGGGTAATCCCTAATTTTTTTTTGAAATAGATAGGCTTTATCCTTGCCTCTGCCATAGTCAAAATTAAGGCAGTAGTTGTTAATTTTTTCCAGATAGTCTGCCTGGGCGGCATTGGGTAATTTCATGGGCTATGCGATCAAACCCATTTCCTGTAGATTTTTCCTGAGTCGCTCTGCCTCCGGAGATTGTCGTTGTTCATAAAGGGCGATCGCCTGTTGAAAAGCATCGACACTTTCTTGGATTAGACCAGCCTTAAAGCTGGTAACAGCTAGGTTTTGATAGGCTTCGGCATAGTCCGGTTGGAGGGCAATGGCCTGTTGATAACCCTTAATAGCTTCGAGTAAGTTTCCTTGGGCTTTGTGAATCATGGCTAAGTTGAAAAAGGCGATCGCCTGGGAAGGATCAATGTGAACCACTGCTTGATAAACCTTAATGGCTTCGCCCAATTCCCCTAAGTCTTGTAAAAAGGCACCGTAATTAATCAAAGCGCCTAATTTTAGAGGCAGTAAAATTTCTTCGTCGAGGGCTTTTTGATAATGTTTGCGGGCCAGCTCCCATTTTTGTTGGCGGCGGTAGGCATTGGCCAGATGGTAGTGCAATTCAAACCGCACAGGAATGGAAGCTGTGTTGCGTTTTAGACCCTGTTTGAGTAGTTTTACTCCTTCTTTTTCATCCCCCAAACTGAAATATAAAGCCCCTAACTTACTGCAGATGTAAGGGTCCTGGGGACTGTCCGCTATGGCCTTTTCGAGCAAATGCTTGGCCCGCTGGGTTTTGCCCCGTTCCTTAAGCAAGGTGGGACTATAGCCCTGGTGGAGGATGGCTACCCCTGGTAAATCAATCACTTGCCAATGGGGTTCCCGTTCCAGTAAAGCCAAAACACTGTCATCAATGGTTTCGTGGTAAAGACGACTAAACTGCACCGCCGGATGGCGACGGAATAGCCTGGATACCAACGAATAGGGGGATTGGTTACTGTCCAGTTCGTGGCGCATTAAATTCACCACTAAGGCATTTTCCATGGCGATCGCCTTTTGGATGCCATCTTTAACCAGAATATTCAGCCTTTCGTCAGCATCGAGCACTAACAACCAATCCCCCGTGGTGGCCGCCAGGGACTGATTGCGGGCCAGGGCAAAGTCATCTTCCCAGGGCACAGTGATCACCTTGGCCCCTGCTTGGGTGGCAATTTCCACTGTATTATCTGTGGACCCCGTGTCCGCTATGACCATTTCATCCACTAGACCCGCCACACTGGCCAGACACTCCCCCAGGAAAGCGGCTTCATTTTGAACAATCATGCAAAGGCTGAGGCGAGGCATAGGGATTTAAGCAAAATCGGCAAAAGGTCAGTCAATCATCCTAACCGAATTGTCCGGTAAGATGGGTGTGGTTTCCAAACAAAATAGTCCCTTACCTTTGGGATAGGGCTAAACGGGGAACTTTTGCCCCCGTAACTAGACCGATTAGATTAAATTCAACTCAAAAAGACTAAACTTACTAGCGATTAACGAGGAGGTTGAGGGTGGTGGACTGGAAAGTTCGGGCAATTCGGGGTGCAACGACGGTTTCGGAAAATAGCTCTGAGGCAATCCGAGATGCGGTCTGTGAGCTGCTGGATGTCATCGAAGCAAACAACGCCTGCCCCCCGGAGGACATTGTCAGCGTCACTTTCTCCGTTACCCCCGACCTCGATGCAATTTTTCCGGCGGCGATCGCCAGGCAGAGGCCCCGCTGGGAAAATGTACCGCTGTTAGATGTGCAACAAATGTATGTCAAAGGTAGCTTAGAACGGTGCATTCGGGTGTTAATTCACGTCAACAGCCAAAGTCCCCAGTCAGAAATGTACCACGCCTATTTGCGCCAAGCCCGCAGTTTGCGCCCCGACTGGCATTTGGCTCGGTTTTAAGACCTTAATTTTAAACACTGGACCTGTTGAGCAACGGAATAAACCTAATTTTCAGTGTGTCGATTGTTCCATGAAATTCCATGTCAACTAACTGGGTTCGGGGAGTCCGCCTCAGCCATCATTTCCCGTTTAATCACCTTGTAGTTCCAGAAACCAAAAATTAGCCAAAAAGCTAATAGGCCAGAGGTGGAAATCAGCATGGGAATCAGACCAAATTGACGAATTAAAGTGGGGGCCGCCGCCGTAAATAATCCACCACCAACAATGGGTTCAAAAAATAATTGTTTATAGGCAAAGCTTTCAAAGGCGCCGGTGCGGTTATGGGGGTCCACCATTTTAATTAACAGAATTCCTGTGGCGGTAACTCCCATGGATTGACCCATATCACCAATCCCTCTTTCAAACCAATAACTAGGTAAAATTTTCGGGGCTAAGTAGACGAATGCCACAATGTTCCAGATAATGCCCACCAAGGACAAGCTGAGAAAAACGGGCAAATTAGCTCCCAACACCTGCAACTTGATCGAGGCTAAGGCCGTTACCACCACCAAATCCAAGGCAACTCCAGCAATTCTTTCCTGTAAATTTCTAATAATCAGGGAATCTAAATCCAACTTTTTCATAATTAGTTGGACAATGATACCGCCAATCAAAGCCATGGGAAATAAAGGAATGGCTCCAGCCAATTCAAAACCCGTTTTTCCCCAGGTAAAAAATTCCAACAATCTGAGTAGCTCTAAAATTATCCAGCCGATTAACACCGCTAAAGCTGTAAAGCCAAAATTCAAAGATAGGGGATCAATTAAAAGGTTGCGCATTAACTGAGCCCTTCTGCTCAAAACACGATCACTTTCCAGATGGACAGTGGGTTGAAATTGGGCGTCTCCCGATGTTACCTCCGTCGGTATTTCTTGGATGTAATTGTTGCGCCTGCCCCAATCCGCCAAAACCGTTCCGGCAATTACCCCAGTGACAATACCCACAGTGGCCAATCCCAGGGCTAAATCTCCACCTTCAGGAAAATCTAATCTGTTAAAAGTTTCCGCCATACCGGCGGCAGTTCCATGGCCTCCTTCAAAACTGATTTCCACCAGGGAAGCAATTATCGGATCAACATCGAACAGAGGAATTAAAATCAATAAAGTTACCAGGATGGGCAAGGCATATTGCCCCCAAGCCAACGTCTGGCCAAAGGCCACCTGGGGAGAAGTTTTACGCCAAATTTCCTTCGGTTTTGGAATGGTTTCCCCTAGGAATAGGGCCGCAAAAACTATATTGATGAATACTCCAGGAGACTGGGTCCAGACAGTGCGGGTAGTTTCGGGGAATACTCCCCCCGCCAAATAACCATCTGCAGGCACCCCCAGGGCCACGGCAATGGAACCAACTACCCCCGGCCCCAACAATAAGGCGATCGCCCCGGCAATAATCGATTCTGGTAAATATAATTTTTGAAATAGTTTAATTTTCTGTTTTATAAATCTACCTGCCAGAATTAAAATCGCCAGGGTGATAAACGCAAATAAAACATTGATTAAACTAAGCATTTTGATAGTTATGATAATCGTTTTTTTTCGTAGCGGTGGCAAGATCCAGGGGATAAATTAGCGGCGAAAGTTGGGAGTCTCGCCCTTGGTACAATTTAAAAGTATTTCACCCCAGGGGTAAATATGCTTAACCCGCTAGGTATGGCAAGCGGGGCTCGATGCTATCTTGTATTGATCTGGATTTTCTGTAATATCGGCTACAAAATTCTCCCTGCGATGGTCACGCTTTGATGTCGCTCTTCATACGAATGATCTAGTCAATCAAGTCTGTGGTTGTGACCAACATAACCCCAGGGAATTTTATTTACTGTTACGAGCCCTGCGTCTATCTCAATTTCATTTTAATTAGCTACGAATAACTAAAATATTGCCAAAAGATATTTTGTTTTCTGGGTTAGGAGAACGGCCCGTTAAACATGGGCAGGATAAGAATATTCAAGTTAGCGTTGGAAATAATTACGGACAATTTGGATGATTTTTTGGCTCGCAGTGCCGTCCCCAAAGGGATTAATGGCATTGGCCATTTGTTCATAGGCCTGGGGCTGGCTCAGTAACTCCCCGGCGGCCTTCGTAACTGTGGCCGGATTTGTCCCCACTAATTTCGCTGTCCCGGCGGCGATCGCCTCTGGTCTTTCGGTGGTTTCCCGCAAAACTAGCACTGGTTTGCCTAAGCTGGGGGCTTCTTCTTGCAATCCACCAGAATCGGTCAATAACAAATAGCAGTGCTGAATGGCTCCCACTAATTGGGCGTAGTCCAATGGTTCTGTGAGGAAAACCCTGGGGTGATTGCCCAAAGCTTGTTGAATTGGCTCCCGCACAGTGGGGTTACGATGCATGGGCAATAGTAAAGCCGTGTCGGGAAACTGCTCTAGAATTTGCTCAAAGCTAGTCAAAATATCCTGCAGGGGCTCCCCCCAATTCTCCCGGCGATGCACTGTGGCCAGCAAAACTCGATACTTTTGCCAATCCAAACCTTCAATGGGGCAAGCGGGTTTTTGGTCGGCTACTGTCAATAGAGCGTCAATGACCGTATTGCCTGTCAAATGGATTTCCCCGGTGACGTCCGATCGCCGTAAATTCTCCACCGCTAAGGTAGTGGGGGCAAAATGCAACTGGGCAAGCTGGGAAATTAGTCGACGATTGGCTTCCTCTGGGTAGGGGTTAAACAAATTATCAGTGCGTAAACCCGCTTCCACATGGCCAATGGGAATTTGTTGGTAAAAAGCCGCCAGGGCCGCCGCAAAGGCCGTGGTGGTATCCCCCTGAACAATAACTAATTGAGGTGGTTTTTCCCGCCAGAGTTGTCCTAGTCCTTCCAAACAACCCTGGGTGATGTCCGTCAAGGTTTGTCCCGGTTGCATGATGGCCAGATCATCATCCGCCGACAATGCAAATAAATCCATGACCTGTTGCACCATTTCCCGGTGTTGCCCTGTTAACAGCACTTGGGTGTGCATATCAGGCTGGGCCAGGAAAGCACGGATAACCGGGGCTAATTTAATCGCTTCGGGGCGGGTACCCAGGGTAATACAAACTGATAGGGGAGATACAGGCATAGGTCACCAACACAGATAATCCCAGGTTAGCGGAGAGGGGCCCCGGGGGAATCGGCTTGGGGCAAAATTGGCCAAATTTTTCTAGTCAAGGGTAACTTGGTGCTCACCGAAATTCTGGGTCAAAATGGGAAGGAATTATACTAAATCCTCTAGCCTATCCCCCCAACCCCATGAAGCCGATGCGGGAATCTTCCCCAAAAATCTGTCCGGTGCCCCTGGAACAACAACCGGTCAACGAATACGAAGCCCTCAAATCTGCCTGGTTATATTCCTGGGGTCAAATAGACCTCCTCGGCTACGGCAAAAACCTAACCCGCCTAGCTCTGCTGATTAGTTTCATTGTCAGCCCGATCGCCTCTGCCAGTTTTTCGGTGGAAAAGCAACCAATTCAATGCGGTTTTTTGATTGTGCTCGGTATTTGTCTTCTGTTATCCCTATTTGTGTTGCGGCTGATGTTGGGCTGGCGTTACGTTGGCGATCGCCTGGAGGCGGAAACCGTCACCTACGAAGAATCCGGTTGGTACGATGGCCAAGTATGGCGCAAACCTCTAGAAGTGCAAACCAGAGATCAACTTATTTTGCGCTATCAAGTTAACCCTGTACTGCAACGCTGGCAAGTGACCTTTAAACTCCTGGGGGTCACCATGGCGATCGATCTACTCCTCTGGGCAATGTTTCGACTGATTAGTGCCTAGAATTGAAACAGGTTAAAAAACCCAAGCCTGAAAAACATTACCACCGAGCCTTAAATCCAACAGCATGAGCAGAGGAAAACGCCCCCACACTCCCCCCATCGAAGTGCATTTGCTGAGGGAAGGCATCATCGAATCCCAGCACTGGGCCGAAGCCACAGTGTACGACGACAGGGGAAGGGTTTTAATGCTTGCCGGTAACAGCACCAGCAACGCCTTCATTCGCTCTTCCCTCAAACCGTTTCAGGCCCTGGCCGTCACCAGCACTGGCACCATGGAGCGCTATGGCCTCACCGACAAAGACCTGGCCATTATGTGTGGTTCCCACCAAGGCACCATTGAACAGGCTCGGCAAGTATTTAACATTCTTTGGCGGGCCGACATTGAGCCCCAAGCCTTACAATGTCCCATTCCACCAGGACAGGAAAGCCCCCTGCACCATGGTTGCTCCGGTAAACATGCCGGTATGTTGGCCGTTTGCCAGCAACAGGACTGGCCGCTCCACAGTTATTTGCAACAAAGCAGTCCCATTCAAAAACTAATTTTGTCCAAGGTTGCCGATCTTCTCGGTATGCCCGGAGCGGAATTGATCGCCGCCCACGATGACTGTGGGGCCCCTACCTACGCCATGGAGTTGGGACAAATAGCCCACTTGTATGCACTGTTAGCTTCAGGACAACAATTGGGTTTAGAGCGGGTCGCTCGGGCCATGACCTACTATCCCTATTTTGTTGCCGGGGAAGGCTGTTTCGATACGGAACTTATGCAACAAATGGAAGGGGAATTGGTCAGCAAGTCCGGTGCCGAAGGGGTGCAATGTGTGGGCCGAGTGGGAGAAGGCTTGGGTTTAGCAATCAAAGTTAAGGATGGCTCCAAACGAGCTAAGTACGCCGTAGCCATTCATCTGCTCCAACAAATGGGTTGGATTCCTCCCCAGGTGGCGGAAACTCTGTCGGAAAAGTTTGTCCGGCTGGGTAGATATAAACGTCTGGAAGTGATCGGCGAATTGGCCATGCTTTAACCTGCGATGACAATTAAAAGACGGGGACAAGATAAAACTTTTACCCCGTGGTTGTTATTTTTCCTCCAGGGCAAAAAACCAACAAAAAAGACCGTGTCCTAGGGAGGGGCACGATCCGGAGGGAAACCGTCACAAAGCAGGGAGACCAGCGCTTAAAGATATTTTTCTAGGGTGCTGGCAAGGGTTGTTTTGGGCACAGCTCCCACCACCATGTCCACTCTCTGACCCCCTTTGAAAATCATTAGGGTGGGAATACTGCGGATGCCGTACTGACTAGCGGTATTGGGGTTTTCGTCGGTGTTCAACTTAACGACTTTGACCTTGCCTTCGTACTGTTGTGAGATTTCATCAACGACGGGGGCCACCATGCGACAAGGGCCACACCAGGGAGCCCAAAAGTCTACGAGCACGGGTAACTCGCTGTCTAATACATCCTCTTTGAAACTTGCGTCGGAAACTTGAGGGGTAGCACTCATACTGGAAATCCTTTTAAACCTCGTGATGGGCTGATTAGAATACTACCATAACCAATTGTTGACCTCTGTATGGAAAAATATCGTGAAACTTAGAATTTGTTCATCTTTTGTCACAGTTGGTGTCACACTTCCCTCCATGGTGAGCAGATAAGAAGAAACCGCCCGAACATCATCCAGGCGGAGTGTGGTGTGAGGAGTGAACGGAAACTTACGTCTCCGCCCTCTTCATTGTACAGGCTGGGACGGGGGTCTTAGGGGTTTCGCCGGTGGGGAGTTCCGTATTTGTTAAGTTTTTTAAAGGGATTTTTGGGTCTATCGGATCTATTTTCTGGAGAAACCCAGGTCTAAAGGTTAATCAGAACTATGCCAAGAACTGTAATTGTGGTGGGGGGAGGAGCGGCAGGCTTTTTTGGGGCAATTAATTGTGCAAGAAATCTACCAGAGGGCAGAGTAATTTTATTGGAGGCGGGGTCAAAATTCCTGGCTAAAGTCCGCATTTCTGGAGGTGGTCGTTGTAATGTGACCCACCATTGTTTTGACCCAACACAATTAGTGCAAAATTATCCCCGGGGGGGGAAGGCGTTACGGGGAGCGTTCAGTCGTTTTCAACCCCAACAAACGATCGCCTGGTTTGGGGCGGAGGGGGTGCAACTGAAAACGGAAGCAGATGGCCGAATGTTTCCTGTTACCGATGATTCTGCCACCATTGTGGATTGTTTATTAGCGGCAGCGCGGCGATCGGGAGTGGAACTAAGAACAAGGTCGCCGGTACAGGGAGTGGCCAAACAGGGGGAGAAATTTCAAGTGTTGCTGAAGACGGGGGAAACAATTAACGGCGATCGCCTCTTGTTGGCCACGGGCAGTAATCCTTTGGGCTATCGCTGGGCGGAACAATTGGGACATACAATCGAGGCCCCGGTGCCCTCTTTGTTCACCTTTAATGTTCCCGATGCCCCGTTGACCGACCTCGCCGGAGTCAGTGTGGAAAAGGCCCTAGTGAGTTTGTCGCCAAAGTTTAAAGGAACCTATTGCCAAGCAGGCCCGGTGTTGATTACCCATTGGGGGCTGAGCGGCCCGGCGGTGCTGAAATTATCTGCCTGGGGAGCAAGGCAATTGCAGGCGTCAAGCTATGACCATCCCCTTTGGCTCAACTGGTTACCGGGAGTTAACCCCCAGGAATCCATGGCCCAATGGCAACAGACAAAGCAAAACCATCCCCGCAAACAAATTGCTAATTTTAGCCCCACAGCCCTTCCCAAACGACTCTGGCAGAGATTAACGGCCCAGGCGGGGATTAAACCGGGGCAATGCTGGGCCGATTTTTCCAAAGTTCAGGAACAACAACTAACGGATAATATCCACCGCTACCACTGTCAGATCAAAGGCAAAGGGGTGTTCAAAGAGGAATTTGTTACCTGTGGGGGTATTACCCTCAAGGAAGTCGATTTTAAAACCATGGCCAGCCGTTGTTGCCCAGGTTTACATTTTGCCGGGGAAATCCTCGACGTAGATGGTATTACCGGCGGTTTTAATTTTCAAAATGCCTGGACTACAGCTTGGTTGGCAGCCCAAGGGATGGCGGCTCCATAACATTCCCTTAATTCCCCCTCCGTAAGTTGGACTAGAATTCCAGTGCCAGCCCAGATTAACCCCCGGTGAAGTTTTATGAGACCCCTAAGTCATCGCACCAAGATTGTGGCCACCATTGGCCCCGCCAGTAGTTCGGTGGAGGTGATACGTCAGATGGTGGATGCGGGCATGAATGTGGCCCGGCTCAATTTTTCCCACGGTAGTTACGAGGACCACGCCACCATGGTCAAAATGCTGCGATCGGTGGAGCAGGAAATGGATACTCCCATTACTCTTCTGCAGGATTTACAGGGACCCAAAATTCGCATTGGTCAGTTGCCAGGGGGAGAAAAACAACTGCGGGAAGGGGAAAAAATCTGTTTGGTGCCGGTGGAAGTTGTCGATCGCCATGGTGAGGCGGTGGGCATTGACTATCCCCATTTGGCGGCGGAGGCCCAGGTGGGGGAAAGAATTTTGTTGGATGATGGTTTGCTGGAAATGAAAGTGGTGGCGATTAAAGATCCGGAGGTAATTTGTGAAGTGGTGACGGGGGGCGTCCTCAAAAGTCGCAAAGGCGTCAATCTACCGGGGTTAGTGCTAACCCTACCTTCCATGACTGCCAAAGATAAGCAGGACCTGGAATTTGGCCTAAGCCAAGGCATTGATTGGGTTTCCCTTAGTTTTGTCCGTAAGGGGGAAGATATCCACAACCTCAAACAATTTTTGGCCGAACGGGGCCATCCCGACCTGCCGGTCATTGCCAAAATCGAAAAACCCCAGGCGATCGAAAATCTGGAAGAAATTGTGGCAGTTTCCAACGGCATTATGGTGGCCCGAGGCGATCTAGGGGTGGAAGTAAACCCAGAAAAAGTGCCCCGCCTGCAAAAGGAAATCATCCGGCGTTGTAACGTGCGGGCCATTCCGGTCATTACCGCCACCCAAATGCTAGACAGCATGATTCATAATTCCCGACCCACCAGGGCAGAAGCCAGTGACGTGGCCAACGCTATCTTGGATGGTACCGATGCGGTGATGTTATCCGGGGAATCGGCAGTGGGACAATATCCTGTTAAATCAGTGCAAATGTTGCGTAAAATTGCCGAAGAAACGGAGTTGGGTCTCCATCTTGCCAACAATCCACCAATCGAAAATACGGAAACCCATGCCCTAAGTGAAGCGTTGGTAGTCATCGACGAAATTTTAGACTTGAAATATATTGTCACCTTCACCACCTCTGGTTTTACTTCTCTGCTGGCTTCCAATCAACGGCCATCGGTGCCGGTTATTGCCTTTACCCCCTCAGAAAAGGTTTACCATAGCCTCAACTTAGTTTGGGGTATTATTCCCTTTTTAATTGACGAAGAATTCGACACCTTTGAAGACTTAATCCAACAGGCGGAGGTACTATTAAAGGATCGAAAAATGGTGCAAAAGGGCGATCAGTTGTTGATTATGGCGGGAATTCCGACAAAAATTCCCAGGGGCACTAATTTTCTTAAGATCCATCGTATTTCTTAAATTATGTCTAACATTCAGGCTGAGGCGCTGATGGTAGCGGCAAATGCAGATGAGAAAGGTTTTTGAATCCCATGCGAAAGCTAATCAAGATAAAGTTTCACCCCAATTTTCTTTAATGTCCGTGAAATTGCTCTAACCAGTGCCGTTCGGAGGGGATGATAATGCCGGTATCTTGAGCAAAAATTGCTTCCGTCCTCCGCAAATGTGAATCGAGAAATTCATAGGTTGTGCTCAATCCGTTGTTTTGCCAAAGACGATTGTAAATATTAGTAGCTATTGGTTTAGAAATGCCGTAGTAATTGGCCAGGCTTTCAATCGATTCTTGGTAATTATTTTGTATTCTCTTGATCATTGCGTAGTAGTCAGTCATAAAGCTTTGCAATAACTGATGATACTCATAGTCATACCAAAAAGTTTTATTTGTGTTGGCAACTACCCCCTGATAATCGCCCAGAAATGTTTGAAACTCCGGATCACGATGAATATTTAGTTGATAGGAAAATGGCGGATTGAGGAGAGTAACATCCAGTGAATTATCTCTCAACGCTTCATAGCGAATATTTGTTGCCCCTGCTTTGATGAATAATAACTTGCCATAGTCTTCGGGAGAATATCGATGGCGCAAAAATAAGCGTAGGGCCCTGGCGTAACCTGAATCTGTGTCAATGCCAATGCGATTTTTCCTAGTTTGTAGATTAATCTCACCACATAAATCCAACATACCGCCATGGATAGGAAGAATTGCCAGAATGTCAGAGTATTGTTCCTCCAAAGCAATTGAGAGTGTATCGTCATAGGACATCAAAATAATATGGGCCAGATTTTGTTTTAAATCCTGATGGGCCTCATCTGCATTTTTGACATATTTGATATCCAAATTAATACTGGTCTGACTTTGTAAAGTTGTTAATAAAAAAGCCGAAATATCCTTAAACGCAGAGATTTTAAGGTTTTTATCCATAGAGTTTATATCGAAAATTTAATCAGTTAATTTGACCAAAAAAGAGAGAGATTTAAATAAATTTAAATTGATCGTGTCAGTCATGGCATTCCTTGATATAAAATAGTTAAAAAATTTTCTAAAGTAACAAAAATTGCTGTAAATTTAGTCGCCGAACAAATGTTTTGTCTATAATCTTTCAAAATTTTAATCAAAGAATCTAGAGAATGTTTAAAAAATTTAGAGCAATGGATTTATTCCTTTTAATCCCCTAATAAAAAGAGTATTTAACTCAAATTCTCCCTTTGTCAAGGAAGAATAGGAGGAATTTAACTCCGACAACTCAACTTCTCAAACAAAATCTTAAACGCTTTACTTTGACCAGCCTTCCGAATGAAATATCGCTTCTGCTTCTTCAGTTTGCAGAAAATCAATAAATAGCTCCGCCCCTGGATCGGCCTTGGCGTTGGTGACAACATTTAAATCTCGGTAAATAACTCGATCAGGAGAAAGTTCAACCCATTCAGCTTCTTCGGGATGGTTAATGGGCCAATCTTTCCAGGTTATCCACGCGTCTGCGTTCATCTCTTTAAATGCTTGAAAGCTAGCGCCACTGCCCTTAGCAAAAGCAATAATATTGCGACGGAAAGCTTTGATATCATCAAGGGAACCTGTGCGACCGGCAATATCTTCCCATACGCCAGTGCCTGAAGTGTTGTAAACACCCGCTCCTTCGGTGACAACAATTTTCATACCGGGACGGAGTAAATCATCAAATCCCCTGATGTTTTTAGGATTACCTTTACGAACGGCAATCACCGATGTGGCCAGATAAATTGGTTCCACATCATTGCTATTGAATTCTTTATAGGTTTCCAAAAAGGCAGTCATTGATTGCTCCGAAGTGCCCCAAATTATGTCTGCATCACGCTGGGCATTCTGAGACCATTGACTTTCTGGTCCAAACTGCACATCCACAGGAATACCCGTTTTTGCAGTGAAGAGTTTACCGGCCCGGATAATGGCGGTGTGTGGTCCTCCGGCACCATATAGTCTAACGACGCCATCCTTTGGTTGATAGTCGCTATCGGCGATCGGATTGGCAAATGTTGCGCCACGGAGCATACAAGCGAAAAATAATAACAATCCCAGGGAAGTTGTTTTCCGGTTCATGGTAGTCGAATTATTCCGTAATTAATAATAAA
Source organism: Synechocystis sp. FACHB-383 (assembly GCF_014698605.1). Lineage (NCBI taxonomy): Bacteria > Bacillati > Cyanobacteriota > Cyanophyceae > Synechococcales > Merismopediaceae > Synechocystis > Synechocystis sp. FACHB-383. The sequence continues at coordinate 12,600 of NZ_JACJTJ010000013.1, forward strand.
AAGTGAAGCGAAATTGTATTTGAATTAACGTTGGTTTAGTGACGAGATTAACTAAGGATTTTTATTGATCATAATCAATAGATCATGATCAGTATTGCCCTTTGGTAGATCATAGCCAAGAATTGACTCCATTAAAGGATTATTAATGGCGACCATCGAATCTAGAACTTCAAAAGTTTTGAAATTTGCCGGAAATAAGAAAATGAAAGTAGCTGTTTCATTACCAACGGTTTCAGACCAATGGGTCCAGCCTGAAGGAATAAAAACGAGATTGCCTGATTCTAAATTTTGCTCAAATACTTTGCCTTTAGGATCAATCAAAACTGTTTTTGCCTTACCTGAGATCAAAATTTGTTCTTCCCAAGTGTCATGCCAATGGGGGGTGCGAGCCGCGCCTGGCTTTATTTCCACCCTAGCAGTGTCATTTTCAGCAACGGGAAAGTTCTTTTTTCTACAGTAGGAAATAGTTCCGGCTTTGTATTTATAAACTTCCACTTCTCTTGGTTCACAGCTAAACTGAGTTTCACCCATTTCCCTGGCCATAGGATTGTTAGCTAATTGTGTCCCATCTTCAATCTTGATTGGCGCTATTTTTGGGACTTCTAATCTAGTTGCTACTTTGTTATTTTCTTTGGTGCTCTGACTTAAGACAGGATTAACAGAAAAAATTATTTGAATTAACAAAAATAAAGCTAATGAAATAACTACTATCCAGGGAAAGCTTTTTTTATTGACGAGATTAATTTTTATTTTCACAATCAACTATGGAGTAAATTTTAGACCAGACAAAAACCATAGATATGTCGTCATTAGCTCTCTGGGTAAGATGATTTCATGCACAGTTGTTTTAAACCATAGTTTTTTGTGGCGGCCATTGTCTTAAGTTGTCAACTACGGCGGAGTGGACGGTGACATGGCGGAGAAAAAGGGCAATTAACCTCGTTTTAGGGAGTTAAAAGTCCTTGATCCGAATACTATGCCAATTATCGCAGCAATTGACCCAATATATTGATTCAGTCAGGGTAAACAAAGTTTACACGCCCATAGTGGCTATTTTTCCAAGGGCAGTATACTGGGGATTAATTTTTGAAAAACAGCAAGATCATGTCATTATTCCCCATTTTTACCGCCCTATTGAGTATTTCGCCCACCGCCATTGAACAAGCTCCTGTCACTTTTGAGACCCGGCCTTTTATTGTCAGCCAGGCCAATGCGGCGGATATTTTAGTGAAGCTCCCCAGGCCCCAGGGCAGTCCGAACAATGTGGGTAGTATGTTTATGGCCAATGCCTATGGACAACAGGGATTAAATTTCCAAACTAAGGGTAAACCAGCCCCCACGGTTAAGTTCTACCAAGATGTCCTCACTAAACTGGGTTATGAGGAAAGAACCATTAATGCTACCCAGGGAGACTGGGGCTTTAGCATTGTGTTTGATACCCCCGCCGGGCTAACTTTGACTCCAAAAGATGCGGAAAAATCAGTAGTGCTGGTCATTCAGGGAACGATGCTTGGCCCTGACACCATCAACCTTAATCTGCGGTTTGAAGAAATTTAAGTGGATTACCAAGTGGGGTCATCATAGAGATTGATCTCTAATTCGTTTACCCCCACTGGTACCGCACTGATGCAAGCGCAAATGGGAGTGCCGTCCCCCAATTCCACCTCACAGGCATGGCAGGAACCCATCAAGCATCCGGTGGGGATGAAAATTCCAGCCCTTTCTGCCACATCTAAAATAGGTTCCCCTGCCCTGGCCATCACAGTCACATCATCAGGTAGAAAGCGTATCGTTACTGCCATTGGTAATTCCTAATCTAAATAGTTTTTCAGCATTTGTTTGGTAGATTTTGTGTCTTTCCTGATCAGAAATTGGTGCATTATCCAAGAAAGAAACAGCTTCTTCAACCGACTCATATGGATAATCGGCGGCGAAGAGTACGGCATCGGCACCCAGTACGTCTAGCACATGACGCAGAGCAGGTGGGGAACAAACCCCACTGGTGGTGATGAGAAAATGATCTTTGAAGTATTCGCTAGGCAGACGAGGCATTTTAGGCACTGCGCCAATTTCTACCTGCAGTGAATAACGGTTATCTATCCTTTGTAACCAGTACGGTAATCCTTCCCCCATATGGCCCAAAATAATTTTTAATTTCGGGAACTGATCAAATACGCCGCCCATAATGAGGCGCAAACCGTGGGTTGCAGTTTCAACGGTAAATCCCCAGCCCGCAAAATAGAGTCCATAGTCCAGGAAGGGAGAAATCATCTCTGGAGAAGGGGTGCGAGGATGAAGATAAATGGGGGCATTGTTGGCTACGGCAGCGGCAAAAATTTCCCAATAATTCTTGTCATCGAGATATTTTCCGCCAGTATGGGAATTAATTAATACACCGCACAACCCAAGTTTCTGTATGGCTCGCTCAATTTCCATGGCGGCGGCTTGGGGGCATTGGGGGGCCACTGCTGCTAGTCCGGCAAAACGATCAGGATAATTTTTGACAGCTTCACTTAACTGATCATTAGCCTGACGGGCAAGGGTTATGGCCAACTCAGGCTCAAATACCTGTACACCTGGGGAAGTAATGGAAATAACTTGTATATCAATGCCAGTGGCATCCATATGAGCAATGCGTCCAGCGCCGAGGTCTATTAGCCGCTCGTGGATAATTCTTGTGCCAGGACTGTCCGCTAGAATCGTTTCGCCCATTTTGCGAAAACCCGGTTCGTTCTTTGCCCCCTTGGCAAGAACCTTAGTCCACTCGTCAGCAATCTCCTGGGTGACAAAAGCCTCTTCTACAGCAATTCGTTTCATCATCCTAAAAAACTATTAACTAAAGTGTCTGAATTTTCCCCTGGGAATGACGACAAAATCGGATTGAGGTTGACATGGGTTTCGACAAAATCCGCTAATGAATTTAACATAGCTTCCCGTTGTTCTTGATAATTGCCAATGGCAGTTGGTAATGGTCCCAAGCCCCGTCGTTGCCGTAGATTATTCAACCAACACCGTCGCCAGGTACCGTTATCGAATAGGCCGTGGAGGTAGCAGCCCCAGAGGTTTTGTTGCCCATTAACCATTCCCAGCTCTTCTTGGTCAAACAGGGGCAGAAAGTCTTGGCTGTGCTCCGATCGCCGACTGATGCCCTGGTGGATTTCGTAGCCAGTGACCCTTAAACCTGGCTGGGGAGCGTAGCTGATGGTTTCCTGTTGGCGGGTAATTTTTTCTTGGGTGATGACGGTGGTCAGGGGGAAGAGCCCCAACCCTTGGCAGTTAGTGAGACTGCCTTCGATATTTTCTGGATCGGCAATGGTTTGCCCCAGCATTTGATAGCCGCCGCAAATGCCCATCACAGTGCCGCCGGCTTGGACGTAGGCCATAATTTGCTGACCCATGCCACTGTTTTGTAACGCTTGCAAATCGGCGATCGTGGTTTTACTGCCGGGAATAATTACGGCGTCGGGCTTGCCCAACTGTTTTTCCAGGGGAAGATAATCGACATAAACACCGGATTCTGCCTCCAACGGCTCAAAATCGGTGAAGTTGGCGATGCGGGGCAAGCGGAGTACTACTATGCGAATATCTTCTGGGCTGGGGCGACCACTTCTTTCCAGTAAATCGAGGGAATCCTCCGCTGAGAAGAGATTTTGCCCATAGGGAATGACTCCCAACACGGGAATACCTGTATATTCTTCCAGCCAAGTAATGCCACTGTCTAAGAGAGAACGCTGGCCGCGAAATTTATTGATGACAATGCCTTTGATTAATTTTCTTTCCTCTGGTTCTAGCAGTTGCAAAGTCCCCACTACATGGGCAAACACACCGCCCCGGTCAATGTCGGCAATAAGAATGGTGGCGGCCTGGAGATGACTGGCCACCCGCATATTGGTCAAGTCTCGATGTTTAAGGTTAATTTCCGCTGGACTACCGGCCCCTTCACACACCACGACGTCAAAATCCTGGGCTAAAATTTCCAACGATGCGGCGATCGCCTGCCAGCCCCGGTCAAAGTAATTTTGGTAATATTCCTGGGCCCTGGTTGTGCCTACGGCCTTACCCAACATGATCACCTGGGAAGTCATATCCCCCTGGGGTTTGAGCAAAATGGGATTCATGGCCACCCTGGGAACAGTCCCGGCAGCCCAGGCTTGCACTGCTTGGGCGTGGCCCATTTCCCCGCCATCAACGGTGACAAAGGCATTGAGGGCCATATTTTGTCCTTTAAAGGGGGTGACCCGATAACCCCGACGATGGAGCAGGCGACACAGACCGGTGGTTAAAAAGGATTTCCCGGCATGGGACGTGGTACCAACCACCATAATTGCTTTCATAGCCAAATTTTGCTGAGGTCTGATGAGGGATTAACCGGAGTATGCCAACTCTAGTGGGAATTCCATTGTATTATCCCTCTCTCGGTCATCCGTTGTTACACCCAGCGTTTTGGCTTTGTGTTGTTATGGCTGAGTTTATGTTTGAAAAATCCCCATTGCCATGGCATTCAGGTTTGGGAATCACAACTTCAATAACGGGTCATTGGAGTCTGTCCCATCAGGCAAAGGATGGTTCGAGTTCCAATTCACAAGCTTTAACCTGCTGGCGCGACACAATCCGCATTTGGTGGGGATAGCGTGGCCGTGGATCCCCCACTAGCCAAATGGGTGGGACCATACTGGTTTCGTAACAGTCAATTTGATATAAAACCCCTGGTTCGGATTTGAGTTCTACTATTGTCCCCGGCAAATACTCAAACATTTCATCCCAGTCAATGGGGGATGTGGTATTCATCAGCGTTCCTCCATATTGCTCAAAAGGTTTTATGCCTCTCCGACTTAGGAACGGTTGGGACGAAACAGTGTTGGGTTCCAGACCCTGTGGCCATAAGGGTGACAAAATGCCAGGCAATTTCCCCAGGATTCTTGTTACCAAGCAAAGTCGAAAAGAATAAAATGAATAAATTCTGTATCGACTTTAACAAAATTGAGCAATATTGGCATAAGGCGCGGGGTTAAGTTCACAAATCGTGACATTGGCAAGTAAGGACGATGGAATGGGTCAGGCAACAACATTGACTGGCTTGGGCTTTTCTTTCCCAAAGAGGGGGATAGCGGCGATCGCCGGGATTAGTAGAAGGAAAGTTGACTTTTCTAAAAGAATTGCTCACAGATCAAGGGCAGAATTAAAGCCCTGACGAGGATTCCATTGGATAGCGCCCGGTCCGGTTACCCACAATTGACCCCGGTATTTTGCCACTGTTTGCCTCAAATCTTTGCTGACATAGGGCGCAATGGCGATCGCCGTGGGAGGTCGTAAACTATCCAGCCAACTGTAGGGAAAAAACTGGCCAACCCAGATGATGGTTTGGGGTCGCTGATCCAGCGGTAACTGCAATGGAGTTTGATCGGTTGGGGGGACTTGCAGAAAAATCCACCAGCGTTGTTGGCCAAATTCCAGTTGCAAAATTGCTGGGTTGATTTCTACCCAACTTAGATGGGGGCAAGAGGGCGGCAGCGGTTGACCGACCATGGCGGGAGTTATGGTTAATTGACAATCAACTTGGCTAATTCCTTTTTGAGCCAGGAAAGGAGCCAGTAATCTGGCCGCGGACTGATCTTCAGCTTGGGTGATAGTTGTGACCGTGCCGGGGGCCTGAGCCACAATGACAGGAAATTTTTTACTAGCAAAAATGGTCAACTCCACCCTAGTTTGCAGGGCAAAAATGAGGGGCAAAATGATTATTGCGAGCAAAAATACCGTAACCCAGCCCCAACGCCGTCGCCACCAGGGAAAGGCCCAGATCAAACCAAAAGCAGCGTAGATTATGACCACTTGTCCCAGCCCCACTTCCCCCACCGCCACCGTGGGCAATTGTTGAAATTGAGCGGCGATCGCCATTAACCAACGGGCGGGAAAAGCTAGCAACCAAGCCGAAGCGCTACCCAAGGGTGGAAAAATGAGGGCGAACAGAGCACTGATCATGCCTCCCAAGCTCAACAGGGCCAGCAAGGGCGTAATCAGAATATTCAGGGGTAAGGCAGCGGGGATAAAATAGCCAAACTGTTGCAAAAGAATGGGCGTAGTCCAAATACTGGCCGCTAGGGGCACCGCTATTACCGCGGCAATTTTTCCCGGCAAAAAGTCCAGCCGTTGTTGCAAAGCCGGCACCATCACCACAATGCCCAAAGTGGCCAAAAAACTGAGTTGAAAACCCAAAGCTTGGCTCCAGATGGGATTAACCAATAGCATCCCTGTGGCAATGAGCAACAATGCCCCCACCGTGTTTAATTTTTGGCCGCTGACTAGGGCCGCCATCACCCCCACCCAGAGCAAACTAGCTCGGATCACTGATGGTTCCAGCCCCGTTAAACCCAGGTAAAATACCAAGATAATCAACCCAACGGCGATCGCCAATTTGGAACTGACACCGGCCTTTCTGCCCAGGAGCAATACGGTGCCCACCAGCAGGGAAACTTGATAGCCAGAAGCGGCCAGGAAATGGGAAAGCCCCACCGCTTGGAAAAGATTGCGTAATTCCGTGGGCAAATTAACTGCTTTCGCTCCCAGGACAATAGAACTAATCAGCAAACCTGGCCATTTTCCTTGCCCTTGGGCTTGTAACCAGGCGGTCTGAGCGTTGACAATCCTTTGCCGTAGGGGATTGAGACCACAAAACTTTTCCCCCACCAGCGTCGCCGTTTCCCCCCTTAACCCAGCAAAAATACCCTGACGAGCCAGATATTGGGCAAAATTAAACGCCCCTGGATTCTGGGGTGCACTGGGACGGTATAACAAACCGGTGACTCGTATTTGCTGACATTGTTGCCAGGGTTTTTCCGCCATGGGTAGGGTCAGGTACACGGTGCCAGAACGGGGCCGGAATTCTTGTTCCGGTGGTCGTTGCCACTGCTCTATCTGGAGCCAAAATTGTTGTTGACCTTGGGCATTTTCCCTACCCCCCGCTGTTAAAGTGCCGATCGCCGTGATGGTCTGAAAACTTTTGGCCGGAGGATCTAGCAGACGGCTAATGTCATTCACCCCCGGCTGGGGAGTGCGCCAAAGGGCGTAATAACTGGCCAGCAAAGCAATCATGCCCGCCAGCAACCACTGCCATCTAGTCGGCCCCCGTCGCCAAACTAGGGGCATAAACATAACGGCGATCGCCGTAGCCAGAAACCACAACACCGCTAGGGCAGCCCCCTTCTGGAGATTAAACCAGTCCACATCTAGCCCTGCCCCCAATAATCCGAGCATAAAACTGAGACAAATCAGGGCCAGGGGATGGAAACGCATCAGTTTAACTCCATGTCAATTTTCCCAAAATCTTCCCGACGAGGGGAAGCAAAGGGAAACAATTTTTACAGCGGTTACGATATCTAAGGGGCACAGCAAAATCTAAGGGGCACAGCAAAACCTTTGCCGAATAAGCGTTACAACGGTTCTGTCAATATCAGGTTGATTTGGAATTTGCTGTATTGGTGGTTGGAACTTAGGAAATCGGTATCCGTACTAAAGCATAGCAGTCCGCAAAAAAAATAATCCCCTCCCGGAGAAGGGGAAGGGATGCTAATTAGCTAGAAAGATAAAGATGGGGATGCTAAACGTCTTTAAGCTCAAAGAATCAGGGATTATCCTTAATCCTCATCGTCTTCAAAATCGTCGTCGTCATCCATGTCGAAATCATCCTCATCGGTGTCGTAGGTTTCTTCAAACTCTTCGTCATCCTGACTGAGTTGAGTGCCCGCATAGGCCCGGGCCCTGGTGTCGTCTAACAAGTCGTCATCGGCTTCAACTTTTTTGGTTTTCACCTTGGATGCACTGGCTTTTTTCTTCGCCGTGGGTAATTCAATCGGCTCAATCATATAGCCTTGGATATCATCCTGGGTTTCCACCAATCCCAGAATTTCCTCGTGGCTACTGAACCCCGTACCCGCAGGAATGAGCCGACCAATAATCACGTTTTCCTTCAGGCCCCGCAGCCAATCGGATTTACCCTCGATCGCCGCTTCGGTGAGGACCCTGGTGGTCTCTTGGAAGGAAGCCGCACTAATGAAGCTATCGGTATTCAAAGAAGCTTTGGTGATACCCAACAACACGGGGGTATAGCGGGCGGGAGCACTACCGGTGATGCCCATGGCTTCGTTGACCTGTTCCACCTGGCGCAGTTCCACCAGTTCCCCTGGGAGCATAGTGGTGTCTCCTCCGTCATCAATGCGGACCTTGGCCGTCATCTGCCGGACAATTACCTCAATGTGCTTATCGGAAATATCTACCCCTTGGGATTGGTAAACCGTTTGCACTTCATTGACTAGGAATTTTTGCGCCGCTTGGAGGCCCCTAAGGGCCGCTTGGTAACAACCGTCCTTGTCCACGTAGTAACTGAAGAACACGTCCAGAATTTCGTGGGGGTTGTTGTAACCATCGGTGAGGGGGTGCCCAACATCAATGCGTTGGCCATCGGTAACCATGGCGTTTTGCCCTGGCAAGAGGGGATATTCGCTCACGGTGCCATCGTCTTCCAACACTTTGATATCGACACTTTCATCTTCGAGGTATTCCACTTGGCAGACCCCAGGGGCGCGAGCAAGGATGCAGGCCTCCTTGGGCTTCCGAGCTTCCAAAAGTTCCTCAATCCGGGGTAAACCCTGGACAATATCTCCAGTCTTGGCTCGTTCGAACACCAGCAGTACGAGGTTATCGCCCCGTTGCACCAGGTCTCCATCTTCAATGTGGAGCACTGCCCCAGGGGAAACCCGATAGGGCCGCGCCCGCCGTAGAACTAATTGATAGTTGTCTCCTTTACCGTTAATTTCCAGTACCTTACCGGACTCTTCTAGTTTGACGCCGGGCACCAATTCCTGCCCTGCCACCAACAGTTGTCCTGGTTTGACTTCCGGGGCACTGGGTAGATCCATCACTAGGCGATCGGCTTCCCGTTCCAGTAACACCCGACGGATGGATTCCTGTCCTTCCTTGATACCCCGGACAATGCCGGCTTCCTTACATTGAATTTCAGTCCGGGCCACCACCGCTCCCGGAGGAATTTGGTCGCCGTCCTGCACCAATAAACGGGTTTTGGAAGCCCCACCGAGGGGATCGGACTCCTGGTCCCGCCGCAGTACCAAGGATTCTAGAATCACCAACTGTAAACGCTGGCAATCCTCCTCCTCGTCATCCTGCAGTTCAATATCGGCGGAAAGGTGGGAAATACCTTCATTGCCACTGCCATAAATTTCCAACACCAACTGGGTGCTGAGCAGGGGAGCCCCTTCAACGGATTTCACCCGATCGCCATCTTTGTAGAACAGACGCTGAACAGAGCGCAATTCAATTTGGCGACCCCCTTCTTCATTTTGGGAACCCTGGGAGGGGGCGGCGGGCTCATCAAACACTTTGTACTCTTCCACGGGCCGGAGCAGTAAACCATTGCCTTCGGGGCTTTCAATCCACTCCGCTTGGCTGAGGGTGCTAACGGTGACACCGGGGAAAACATCCTGCCCTGGTTGGAGCAATTGGCCGGTTTCAATTTTCACCGAACCGGGGTCCACATCTTGGTAGAAGTCGCCGGGTTTGATGATAATTTCCCGCAGAATATCGTTTTTCTGCACCACTTCGACGATGCCGCTGGATTGACAGAAAATGTCTTTGACCACTTCCGTGCCTGCTTCCACATACTGGCCATCTTCCACAATTAACAGGGAAATATCCTTGTTGATTTCGTGGGTTTCTTCGGGAATCCAGAGCAGGGTGCCACCTTTGGTGACTTCGTAGCCCTGTTTGCGGCCGCCCTTGGCCACTTCCACCCCGGCGTAGCGAATCATGCCCCCGGTGGTGGTGCGGTAGCGGTCATCGATTAATTCCGCCACAATGCTATGGTTCTGCACTTTGGTACCAGGAGCGGCCTTGAGCAGGAAACGTTGTTTATCAGCGGTGTAAATTACGTACTGTTCCCGGCCACCACTGCTTTCTAGCTTTACCTGGGCTTGGTCCAGGAGCACGGAGGCGGTGATGATTTCAATTTCCCGGTTACTCACCAGGCGAACTACCCCGCCATCATTGGTGACCAGCTTGGTTTCGGCCATGATGCTGCCGACTTCCACCTGCTCGTCGTTTTTCACCACCGGTTCCGCTCCGGGCGGTAAGTTATACACTTCCCCGGAGAGAATCCACACCAGCCCCCCCCGTTGGGCAATCCGGGTGGTATTCCCCTGGCGATCGGTTTTTTCCTCTGGCACCAGGCGATCAAACAACACTTCCCCAGCCAAATCCCCGGCCACGTCCTTGGTGGCCCGCTCCGTGGAACGTTGGGTTTTGGAGAGGGAAATTTCCGTCATCAACTGGCTGGCCGTCACCGTTTGCCCGTCCTGCACAAACAGTAGGGAACCGGGGGTGAGGGAGTAGGTCTGGCTGGCGGCCTTTTTCCCTTCCCCTTTCCAGATCAAATCCCCGGCTATTTCCACCTGTTCCGCATCTTCCCCGTGGCGGGTACGGACTTTACGAGTGCTTAAACCCTTGCCCCATTTAACTGTGCCGTTTTCGGGAGCCTTTTCTTGGCGGGCCACTTCCCCGGTGAATACCCCCCCAGTGTGGAAAGTCCGCATGGTCAACTGGGTACCAGGTTCCCCAATGGATTGGGCGGCAATAATCCCCACCGCTTCCCCTAAGTCAACTTTGTGACCATGGGCCAGGCTCCAGCCATAGCAGTTTTGGCACACAGACCGGGCCGCTTCACAGGTCAACGGCGATCGGACGTAAACTTCATCGGTGACAGCGGCGATGCGGTTAGCTAACGCTTCATCAATTTCCTGGTTACGCTCTGCAATGACATTCCCTTCGCCATCCACCACATCCTTAGCCAACAAACGACCAAACAGGCGATCGGCCAAGCTAATTTTGACTTGGTCCCCATCGGTCATAGCTGTGACCCGCAGACTGCGCTCGGTGCCACAGTCCTGTTCCCGCACAATTACGTCCTGGGATACGTCCACCAAACGCCGGGTGAGATAGCCAGAGTCCGCCGTCCGGAGAGCCGTGTCCACCAGACCTTTACGGGCACCGTAGGAAGAAATTACATACTCAGTAACGGTCAGCCCCTCCCGGAAATTGGTCTTAATGGGCAAGTCAATAATTTCCCCCTGGGGATCGGCCATCAAACCCCGCATTCCCACCAACTGACGCACCTGGCTCATGTTCCCCCGGGCACCGGAGAAAGCCATCATGTACACGGAGTTGAGAGGGTCGGTTTTACGGAAGTTAACCACCACCTGGTCTTTCAATTCTTCTGAAGTACTGTTCCAAGTATCAATTACTTTTTGGAACCGTTCCACTTCGGTGATTTCTCCCCGGGCATAGCGTTCCTCCGTGGTGCGAATTTCCTTTTCCGCCGCCTCCAACATCTGTTTTTTCTCTGGAGGAATTGTCAGATCATCTACACTAATAGAAACCCCCGCTTTGGTGGCAAAACGAAACCCTAGTTCCTTCAGTTCATCGGCCAACTGGGAACAGCGAGCAGAACCGTAACGACGGTAGGCAAGGGCAATGAGTTTTTTCAGGCGGCCTTTGTCGATGGTGTAGTTATAGAAGGTCATTTTTTCAGTTACTCAGTTATCAGGGAGCAGTTAGCAGTTAGCAGATATCAGGAAGCAGGTATCAGGAAGCAGTTGGCAGTTAGCAGGGGGTAAGACACTGTTCACTGTTTCCTGTGCTCCGATCGCCGTTTTAGACTTCTTCTTCTTCCAAATCCTCTTCGGTGTGGAGGGACTCGTAGGTGGGGCGATTGGGGGCCCGACGCTGGCTGTCGATCATTAAGTCCACCTCTGCGTCAGCGCTTTCACCATCTTCAGACAGTTGTACCTTGTGGGCAGCAATGTCCAAGCCGAGGGATTGCAGTTCCCGCATTAATACCTTGAAGGATTCTGGTGTACCGGGGCGGGGAATACTCTTACCTTTAACAATGGCGTTGAGGGCTTCATTGCGGCCTTGCATATCATCCGATTTAACGGTGAGTAGTTCCTGCAAAATGTAGGCAGCGCCATAGGCTTCCAGGGCCCACACTTCCATTTCTCCGAACCGTTGTCCCCCCTGCTGAGCTTTACCCCCCAAAGGCTGTTGGGTAACCAAAGAGTAGGGCCCAGTGGAACGGGCGTGGATTTTATCGTCTACTAAATGCACCAGTTTGAGCATATAGGCTTGGCCCACCGTAATGGGACGGTCAAAGGGCTCTCCGGTACGACCATCGAACACTTGAATTTTGCCGGGATGGTCTTGGTTAAAGACCCAGTCTTTGTTGGGGCGTTGGGACGCTTCTTCCAACAGGCCATGGACCGTATCCCGAGATGCTTCTTCCCCATACATTTCGTCAAAGGGGGTAATTTTGAAGCGTACACCAAGGTTTTCCCCGGCCCATCCCAGCATGCATTCAAATACCTGGCCTACGTTCATCCGGGAAGGAACCCCCAGGGGATTAAGGGCAATGTCGATGGGACGACCATCCGGGAGGTAAGGCATATCCTCAATGGGCAAAATGCGGGAAATAATCCCCTTATTGCCGTGGCGACCGGCCATTTTGTCCCCCACTTGGATTTTTCGTTTTTGGGCAACGTAAATCCGCACCACCATATTGGCACCGGGGGGCAATTCGTCCCCTTTCTCCCTGGTGAACACCCGCACATCCACTACCCGTCCTTTTTCGCCGTTGGGTACCCGCAGGGAGTTATCCCGCACATCCCGGGCTTTTTCACCAAAAATGGCCCGCAGTAGTTTTTCTTCTGGAGGTTGGTCTGCTTCCCCTTTGGGCGTGACTTTACCCACCAAGATGTCGCCGGATTCCACCCAGGCACCGATGCGGATAATGCCATGCTCATCAAGGTTGCGGAGGGCATCTTCCCCCACGTTGGGTATTTCCCTGGTAATCTCCTCTGGGCCTAGTTTGGTTTGGCGGGCTTCAATTTCAAATTTTTCGATGTGAATACTGGTGTAAACATCGTCATAGACCAGTCGTTCACTGATCAGAATGGCGTCCTCGTAGTTGTAACCTTCCCAGGGCATATAGGCGACGAGAATGTTTTGTCCCAGGGCCAATTCTCCCCCTTCCGTGGCGGAACCGTCCGCTAACACTTGCCCGGGCACCACATCTTCTCCGGCATAGACCAGAGGACGTTGGTTCAAGCAGGTGTCCTGGTTGGACCGTTGGTATTTTTGGATCGGGTAGACAATTTCGTCCCCTTTCTCAGCGGGGTTATCGGGGGAGTGGGGCTGTACACGGATTTCCGTCGCATCCACATAGGTGACAATGCCATGGGTGCGGGAAACAATCACCATGCCGGAGTCCCGCGCAGCCTGGGCTTCCAAGCCTGTCCCCACCAAGGGCCGTTCAGGACGTAACAGGGGTACTGCTTGCCGTTGCATGTTGGACCCCATTAGGGCCCGGTTAGCATCGTCGTGCTCCAGGAAAGGAATCATGGAGGTGGCAACGGAAATAATTTGCACCGGGGAGACGGCCACGTAGTCCACTTGTTCTGGACTGGTGGTGGAAAATTCCTGGCGGTAGCGAATGGGTACGGATTCGCCAATGATGTTGCCCTCTTCGTCCGTGGGAATGTCTCCGGGGGCCACCCGCATGTCATCTTCTTCGTCGGCGGTGAGGTAAACGGGGTCTAAATCTTTCCTGACCCGACCACTCTCCACCCGAAAATAGGGGGTTTCGATGAAACCATAATCATTGACCCGGGCGCAGGTGGCGAGGGAACCAATCAAGCCGGCGTTGGGACCTTCCGGAGTTTCCACTGGACAAATACGACCATGGTGGGAAGGGTGAATATCCCGCACGGCAAACCCGGCCCGCTCCCTGGTTAGGCCTCCAGGGCCCAAGGCGGAAATCCGGCGCTTGTGGGTCAACTCCGCCAGGGGATTAGTTTGGTCCATGAACTGGGAGAGTTGGGAGGAACCAAAAAATTCTTTGATGGCCGCCACTAGGGGTTTGGGGTTCACCAGGGAAGCGGGGGTGAGGGCATCGGATTCGCTGACGGTCATGCGCTCCCGAATAATACGCTCTAGGCGATTTAAGCCCACCCGGATTTGGTTTTGCAGCAACTCTCCAACGGAGCGTACTCGACGATTACCCAAGTGGTCGATGTCGTCGGTGGTGCCAACGTCAAATTCCAGGTTAATGAGATAGTTGATGGCGGCGAGGATATCTTGGGGGGTGAGCACCCGGGTGGTGTCCGCCTCATTGAGCCGGAGTTTTTTGTTGAGTTTGTAGCGCCCTACTCGGCCCAGGTCATACCGTTTGGGGTCGAAGAAGCGGGACTCCAATAACTGCTGACCACCACTGACGGTGGGGGGTTCACCGGGGCGGAGTTTTTTGTAGAGTTCCACCAGGGCTTCTTCTTCGGTGGGATTACCTTCTTTGTCGAGGGTTTTTTGGAAAAATTCTGGGTGGCTGAGGGAGTCGAGAATTTCGTTATCGCTCAGACCGATCGCCTTTAGTAGGACTTGGGCGGAAAGCTTGCGGGTTTTGTCAATGCGGACATAGACCAAGCCGTTTTTGTCGGTTTCAAATTTGAGCCAGGCCCCCCGGTTGGGAATCAGGGAAGCGGAATAGGTACGGCGACCGTTTTTATCCAGTTCCTTTTTGTAGTAAACCCCAGGCGAGCGCACAATTTGGTTAACGATGACCCGCTCGGCACCGTTAATGATGAAGGTACCCCGTTCCGTCATCAGGGGCAGATCGCCGATGAAGACTTCTTGCTCCTTAATTTCCCCGGTTTCCTTGTTGATCAGACGGGTGGGCACATACATCTGCACCGAGTAACTGGCATCCCGTCGCTTGGATTCATCAACGTCGTACTTGGGCTGTTTGAGCTTGTAGTCTTTGCCCAAAAAGTGGAGTTCTAGCTTGCCCGTGTAGTCAGAAATCGGTGAAAAACTATTCAATTCCTCGATTAAACCTTCCTCCAAAAACCAGTGGAAACTAGCGTGTTGGATTTCGATTAAATCGGGCAACATCGTGGTGGCAAGGTTAGTCATGGTGGCTCAGAAGTCTCCGGAAAATTGCGGTGGTTGGGGTCAGGGACGGCCGGGGGGAGGTTACCGGGGGGGCGATGCCCTCAGATTAGGCCGGCACCGGTAGTTTAAAGAGGTTGCGGGCATTGGCGGTGGTTTGTTGGGCAAGGGTTTCTGGGGGGACATGGCGTAGGGCGGCGATCGCCTCGGCCACATGGCGGACAAAGGCTGGTTCATTGCGTTTACCCCGTTGGGGCACCGGCGCCAAAAAAGGACAATCGGTTTCCACCAACAGGCGATCGGGGGGGACCATTTGGGCACTGGCTTGGATAGCTTCTGCTTTTTTGAAAGTCACCGTACCACTGAAACTGATGTAAAAACCCAGGTCCAAAAACCATTGGGTCTCCTCAGGACTACCGCCCCAGCAGTGCATTACTCCGGTCACAGGGCCTTGTTCTTGTTGAAATTTCGTCAACACTTGGCGCATGGTGTCCGCAGCATCCCGGCAATGGATAATCACCGGCTTATTCAATTCCCTGGCGATCGCCAACTGGGCCCGGAAAACTTCAATTTGATGGTCACGGTTATCGGCCTTGAAAAAATCCAAACCCATTTCACCAATGGCCACCACCCGGCTATCCGCCTTGGCATAGGCAAAAATTTGCCCAGCAGTATTAGTTTGCCAATCCTGGGCGTCCAAGGGATGGAGCCCCACGGCAAAAAATAGTTCAGGAAAACGATCAGCCAGGGCTTGGATCTGGTCAAATTCCTGGGGCTTCACACAGGAATGAACCAATTGCACCACCCCCGCTTGCTGCCAACGACGCTGTAACTGGTCTAAATCCGCCGCAAAAACATCAAAGTTAATGTGGACATGGGTATCAACTAGATGCATAGTTCCCCTAATGCCGTGGGCGATCGTCCAAGTAACCAAAAACCAGAGGCTGTCCCCAGCGAGAATACCGGTTGGTCAATACAATCGGCCAAAACTACCCGCAATTACCAACTTCCCCAGGGGGAAGGACGGTGCCTAGGCAGCCGGCAGGGCGCTTTGGAGGGCCTTGGCTAGGCGAGCCTTTTTGCGGGCTGCATTGTTCTTGTGGATTACCTTGCATTTCACCGCCTTATCAATTTTGCTGAAAGCGGCGGACATACTGGTGTTGATCGTATCAAGATTGTCAGGATTGGGGTCATTGGTGTAGGCCTCCACCGATTGAAAGGTTTTTTTCATCAGGGTTTTGATGGCCGACTTATAGCTTTTGTTCTGGAGTCGGTTGCGTTCAGCAATTTCGATGCGCTTCAGGGCGGACTTAATATTAGCCACGGTTGCTCTCTAAGGTACGTAACTGTAAAAAGGGTGGGTTCACAAAGATCAGAATTGTCATTCTAACAGTTTGGGGACACCACGACAATGGTTGCCTAACTGTACCAGAGGGGTAAATCCACCTCAAAGCGACTACCTTGGCCTAATTGGCTGGTTACAGTGATGGCACCACCGTGGAGTTCGGCACATTTTTTCACAATGGGCAGCCCCAGGCCGGTTCCAGGGACGGATCCAACATTGGTGCCCCGGTAAAAACTATCAAATAAATTGGGTATTTCTTCAGGGGCAATGCCAATACCGTAGTCCTGGACAGAAAAAACGCCATCGTCCCCCCGCCGTTGGAGATGGAATTCCACCTGGTGGCCGTGGGGAGAGTATTTGATCGCATTACCAAGGAGATTGGTCAAAATTTGCCTTAACAATTTGGGGTCAAAGGCGACGGTTTCCCCAGCCCCAAGGCCATCATAGCTGAATAACAGGCAATGGTATTCCGTACTGCCCTGGAGTTCATCGGTGATGCCCTGACAAAAGCCGACTAAATCTAGGAGTTGGGGCTCAAATGGCAGATACTTAGTTTCCGCCCGGTTAATGGTGAGCACGTCGTCCAGTAGTTCTACCATATGATGAACACTTTCCTGGATGCGTTCCAGGTGTTGGCCGCGCCTTTGCCCATCCAATTTTGACCAATATTTTTTCAAGATGCCAGTGGAGGAACTGATAATTGCCAAAGGAGTACGAAATTCATGGGACGTGGTGGAAATAAACCGGGAACGCAATTCCCCCAATTCCTTTTCCGTTTCCAGGGCAGCCAAAATACGCTTTTCAGCATTTTTGATATGGGTGATGTCGTGGACGATCGCCACCAGGTTGGCCGGATGTTGGCCGTTGCCATCCTGGAGGAGAAACACGGAGGCGGTGACGGGAATTTCGGCAGCAGTTTGGTAATGTTGCAGACTGAATTCCCCCTCCCAAGCGCCGGCACGGAATACCTGGGGAATGATTTCTGTTTGCCAAAAATTGAGGTACTCGGGACTCACGTATTCGCTTAGATAGGTGCTTTGGGCAGCTTCCAAGTTTTCTAGGCCCATTAGTGATTGCCCTGCTTGGTTGAGGAAGGTCACCCTTTGCTCTAGGTCGGTAATGACAATGAGCTCGGTGCTATTTTTGACCACAAAATCCAGGTTTTGTCGCTCTATTTCAATTTGCTTTTGTCGCCGTAGGTCGGTGATTACCCCCACTAAGCCGTCCACGTTCCCCTGGTTATCCCTCAGGGCGGTGATGGAGATGTACACCGGTAGGCGATCGCCAGTTTTGGTGATGTAGGTCCATTCCCTTTCATAAACGCCCCATTGAATGGCGGGAATGGCAAACATGTCGATGGAATTGGGCAGGAGGGTTTGCCCTAGCTGTTGGGAAAGCTGGGCGGCTTGGCTGGCCATTTCTTCCGGATCATGGAAAATGAGGGGGGTTTGTTGGCCAATCAGTTCCGCCGCTGTGTAGCCCAAAATCTCCTCCGCAGTGCGATTAAAAGTACTGATCAAGCCCTCGCCGTCGGTGGAGATAATCATGTAGTTGGCCACATCAAAAATGCCTTTTTGCAGTTGGTTGACTGCCAACAGTTTTTGTTCGGCCCTTTGTCTTTCCGATAGCTCCTCTTGCAGGCGTTCGTACAGTAGTGATTGTTGAATGGCGATCGCCAATTGGTTACCGAGGCTTTGCATTAATTGGATTTCTGCCGTTTGCCAAGTGCGGGTAGTGGAGCACTGGTGCACAATTAGTAATCCCCAAAGACTATGGTCAAAAACAATGGGGGCTACCATTCTGGATTGGGACTCCGCCACGGTGAAACATTGCACGGCACAATTACTGGCACACTCCGGTAATTGATCGTGGGAAGCATAAATGTAACCGTTGAGGTATCGTTGGTAGCATTCCTCCGGGAAGCTTGCGGGACTGAGGTCCATTTGCATCACCGAAGGTTGCCCATTGACCACCGATTCGGCGATCGTGATGCCCAGACCATCTTCTTGGATGTGGTAAATTAACACCCGGTCAGCGTGGATGGTGCGACGCACTTCCGTCACAGTGGTGCGCAAAATCGTTTCTAGCTTGAGGGACTGCCGAATTCTCTGGCTGATGGAAGATAACAGTTTTTCCTGTTGGGCCTGGTTACGGAGGGCCTTTTCCGCCTCTTTCAAATCATCGATGTCCGTACTGCTGGCCAGCCAACCATTGATACTGCCAAAGCGGTCCTGGAGGGGCAATACCTGCAACAGGTGCCAACGGTACTGACCATCATTTCTCCACAGGCGACATTCCAACTGAAAGAATTGCTGGGCGGCGATGCCTTGACCCCACTGCCTTTGCACCGTTTCCCGTTCCCCCGGCTCAATAAACTGCTGCCAAGTGTTACCCAAAATTTTTCGACCCCGGCGACTAAAATAAGCCAAGGTCCGTTGATTACACTCCCACACCTCTCCAGTGGAAGAAAGTCGCCAAACCAGATTGGGCAAGGCCTCCAACAAAGTGCGGTGAATTTGTTCGCTGTCCCGCAGTTTCCTCAGCACCCGTTGGCGATCGGTCACATCCCGCACCGTTACCAAGCGGCAATCTTCCCCCTGCCAATGGATGGGCACAGCCTTAATTTCCCCCACCCCTTCCTCTTCCGGGGAAACATTAATGCCAATTTCCGTTTGTCCTTGGTTGGACAGCCCCAGTTGGGATTGTAAAAACTCCTCCTCGCTGAGGCCAAACATCTGGCAAGCCATGGGATTGGCGTAGATTACCTTGTCACGGTTATTTAAAATGATAATGCCATCGGCAATGGTATTCACCAAGGTTTGCAATTGTTGTTCCTTGGTATGGAGTGCCGCTTCTGCCCGTTTGCCTTGGCTAACGTCTTGGGCCAAGCAGAGGATTTTGCTCGTTTGACCGCCCCCATCAATTTCAAAGGCGGAAATTTCCACCGTGAAGTAGTGTACCGATCGCCGGGCATCGGTAAATTCAAAGCTAAATTCCTTTTTCTCGTGGGCTTCGAGTGCCACCAATTCTTGCCGCGAAAAGTAACCAGGGGGGAGTAAGAGATCCCGCCAGGGGCCGGCATCAACCATGGGGTTGGGAATTGATGCTCCAGCGGACTCCCCGTTTACCAATGTGGAGGGGATATTGAGATAGACGATTTCATTTTTGATCAGATCGTAGAGGTAAATAAGATTGGGGTTATGGCTGAGTAGTTTCTGGATTAAATGCTGGTTACGTTGTTGCTGTTGCTGTTGCCAAACGATGCGGGCTTCCAAATGCTGGACAATGCGGGGCATTTCCATTTCCCGTTGCAGAGCCTCCAGTAAAACGTCCGGTTGGAGAGTGGCAAGCCATTGCTGGGG
The DNA here is from genome assembly GCF_014698605.1 of Synechocystis sp. FACHB-383. NCBI lineage: Bacteria > Bacillati > Cyanobacteriota > Cyanophyceae > Synechococcales > Merismopediaceae > Synechocystis > Synechocystis sp. FACHB-383. Next base: position 32,307 of record NZ_JACJTJ010000013.1, read on the forward strand.
TCCTACCCAACCAACAAAAGCACCACTGATATCGGTGACGATCACATAATCATCATTCTGCCGGCGGAGTAGCTCCCTGGCATGGCAATAGGTTTGGTTAATGGTACAGAGGGGAAAAGTGGGGCTGAGGTCTGGGCCGATGGGATTATCCAAACCGAGAGAGCCATAGTTGGGGCTCCTAAAATAATGGCTGAGACTGATATTCCCCAAGGGAATGCGGGTGGTGGCGGTGGGTAGTAGAGGGGAGGAATAGACCACCGGCAAGCCAGAAATTTGCTGCTCGAAACAATGGCGGACCAATTGCCCCAAAGTGGTTTCTGGCCCTAGGCAAAGGGGAGGAGAGGCCGTCACCTGGAGGGGAAGACTTTGCCACAATTGACAAAGATTTACTGAGCGGATGAGATTGCCAACGCTCAACAAGCCCCAGGTTTGATGTTGTCGATCCACCACGGGGATGACGTCCCAGCCGTGGCCCCAGGTGGCAAAAATCTGCATCACTTCCCCCAGACTAGGTAACTTTGCCAAGTCCAGTCGCAGGGAGCATGGTAAGCAGATTTCCGCCAAGGCGATCGCCGGGGAAAAATGTTCAGTCCAAAGGGCGGCGGCCAATTGCCAGTCCGGTAATAAACCCAACAGTTGACCATGGCTATCTAGCACCAAAGTCCAGGGGGGAAAAGCCTTGGTCTCTACCTCAGGCTCCCAGGGGTGTTGGCCATGGTGGTAGTGCCAACGGTTCAGGGCTTCCGCCGCACTCAACTCCCCCGGCAAACAAAGACAGGACCATTGAATGGCCCTGGCAATGGTCTCCCTGGGAGTGACGGCAAAATTCATGGTTCTGGCAGAGCTTCTAGGGTAAGTTCATAGCGATAGAGGGCAATGGGGTGGTGGCCGGCGGCGAAGTAATCGGGGTCAGTGGGGGACAAATAAACCGCGGTGACTTGGCTGGCGCTAATTTTGCCCGGGCCTAGGTGGTAGTAGGCGGTGGTGGTTTCCACTTGGTTGAGGTACTGGGTGCCACCGGCAATAAATTGTTGATTGGTTAATTCCGTGGCGAGGAAGTGGTCTGGGTCGGGGCTGCTTTGGCTATAACCAAGGACGGTGGAGACCAGTCGTTGATGTTGGGGAAAAACGGTGACTAGGCGGGGACTGGGTTGTTCTTTAACCTGGACAGTAATATGTATATCTTCTCCATCCTTACCCAAATAGGCCTGGGTGATGGCTTCGGCATTAAAACGGCGATCGGGCACAATAACTGGGGTGTTGTTGACCAAATCCGACAGGGCCCAGTTAAATTCTGGCAGGGGAGTTTGGTCAATGAATCTGACTGGAAATTTAATTGGTTGTTCCAGGTAGGCCCCATTCTTAGCAAAGCCAGGACTAACGATGTCCGGGGCCAGGGGGGCTAATTGTTCGGTAAGGGTGCTGGTGACCTGCCAAGTGCCGGCAAACCATTCCGGATAACGAATTTCTCCTTTTCTCTGTTCCAGGATGGGCAAATTAGACCACTGGGGATAGGCATCCCATCGATCGGGGAGTGATTCCGCCCCAGCAGGGGCCCTGGCGGCCACTAGCCAGAGTAAATTGCACAAAAATAGCACTGTTAAGCGGACGAAAAATCTAGACAAAAATTTACCAAAACCGATATTGGGTAAGGGTTTGGACCGATCGCCGTGGCCGCCAATGCCCTTTGGATCCGATTATAGTCTTTCCCCTAGGAACTAGGAACCGAAGCGCTTTTGCAGAGCCAATAGGGCTCGGGACGGTTCTTTGGCGCGTAAACGGGGGGATTGGCGGGCTTGCATTTGGTTCCAGGCAAAGGGCCCTTCCTGGGCGGCGGATAGCCACAGTAAACGCTTGGCCCTGGTCATGGCTACGTAGAGCAATCGGTATTCCTCTGCTTCCTTGAGGCGGCGGGCTTCTTGCCAAGCAGTGGCGGTGACCGGCAAGGCGATCGCCCCGGCTTTTTGTTGTTGACGATGGTGTACCACGGTGCGAATTTGGGCCCGGGCCACCTCCGCTAGGGTAAACTGGCCCAAAAATTGTCCTCCTTTGGGTACCCATAGATCACCGGGGAGGGTGTCCTGGTGCAAAAAGGGCAAAAAGACATAGTCCCAATCCAATCCCTTCGCTTTATGCATGGTGATGATGGTGATTTGTCCTGGTCTGGTGTACTTTTCGTCACTGTCGCTGGCGATCGCCTCAAATTGTTCGTCGTTGGCAATGGTGTGGAGGGCGCTGAGCAAATTTTTTAACGATCGTTCCGGCTGGGTTTGTACCTGTAAACGTTCCGACAACTTTTGTAGGGTGGCTAAATCTGAGCTGTCATAGTTGAGGGCCAGACCCAAAAAAGCAATCAATTGATAGGCCGGCAGTTCCAGGCGGGCTTTGAGCAAACTACGACAGAGGCCCTGGGCAGAAACCGCCAAGGAGGATAGGGGCGACATTAGGGGGGTGGGGTAGAGAAATTGTTCTGGCACGGCGGCCAAGGCGTTTAAATCCTGGGTGGGAATTAGTTGCCGCTCCTGCAACACCGTCAATGTGGCTTTGAGTAGATCGGGGGAATGGGGACGGTCAATGAATTGTAAGAGACTCAGGATTTCCCCTGGGATGCGGGAGTTACGGTCTTGGTCCCCCACGTCCAAAACCTTCAGACCACCATCTTTTTCCACATCCTTCAGGCGATCGGCCACGAACCTGCCCTGGCGATTTTCCCGTACCAAGATGGCCGCATTATGGTGGGGATTAGCCAACAACAGAGGTACTAGCCGACGGCGAATTTGTTCCACTTCCTGGTTAATATCCTGGGGAAAATGAATTTCCACCCCCCCATCGGTGGCCGGAGGATTGGGTTGGGGGTCCCCCGGTTCCACTGGACGAATGGCTTGGGGACGGAAAGGTAAAGTGGTATTCGCCTTGGGGCCACTAAACCGAGTTTGCCAATCTTGGTTAACCCATTCCAGTAAAAAGTTAGCCGCCGCAATCACCTGCAAGTTACTACGCCCGGCCTGGTCCATGGTGGCAAAACTGCCTAGGGCCTGGCACCGCCGGCAAAATTGATTGAAATATACGGGGTCAGCGGGGGTAAAGCTGGAGTTAATGGCTTGGTTGGGGTCTCCCACTCGGATTAAACGGATGGTGCCGTTGGCGTTTTGGGCCAATTTGGTCAACAATTTTTCCTGGAGAGGGCTGGAGTCCTGGGCTTCATCTTCAAAAACGCCAAAAAATTGTTCCTGCCACTGGCGGCAAAGGTGGGGGTCTTGTAGCACCCGCAGGGCGGCCAAAATCATATCGTTATAGTCGATCCAATTCTTCGCTGCCATCAGGGCTTGGTAATGTTTAAACAAACCAGCTCCCATGGACAGGAGTTCACTACCGGGGGCAATGCGACCCATATCCGTCACATCCTGGGGAGAAAGGCCAGAACTTTTTGCTTCTGCCACCACAATTTTGGTCAATTCGGGTAAAACTTCCGTGCTCAGTACCGCCTGCCGCCGCAGAGTTTCCGTGGTTTCCCCGTCAAAATTTCCCGCTTCCACCAGGGCTTGGTAGGTTTTAGGGTTTTCCCGTCGCCATTGTTCCACCGCATCTTTGATCAAGCGATGGCCCCGTTGGGGAGAGACTAGAGTCTGTTGTTCTGGGTCTAGCCCCGATATTTCCGGATGGCGGAGGGCAATGCTGAGGGCTAAACCATGGAGGGTCTGCACCGCAAACCCCAAGCTAGGCAAGCCCAGGGCCTGTAAACGCTGGTTAACTTTTCCTTTGATGGCTGCCGCCGCTGAACGGGTATAGGTAACAATCAGTAATTTTTCTTGGTTATGTAAACCATGGTGGGCAATGGCGATCGCCGCCGCTACAGAAAGACTATGGGATTTGCCGGCCCCGGGCACGGCGGAAACGGCCATTTCTCCCCCCTGCCAATCCGCCAAGGGTCGTTGACTACTGCGTAAACTTTGGCGTAGTTGCTCTAGGTTTAGGGAAGTTTGATGCATGGCGATCGCCGTTGGGTCAGAAGTCGAATGGTGAGAGTTTTATAAACCTTGCAAAAGGGGAATTAAATTTCGTTTGCGGCTATGGGCTTTCATCAGTTGGCCCAGATAGTTTTGCCATTCAGGCGATCGATCCATTGCTTCGTAGCCTTTTTTGACCAGAGCCAATAATTCAGCCGCTCGATCGTAATATTTTGACTGTGCTGAATCCATAATTTCCTCCGCCCGGGGAACGCCATTGTCTATAACCCATTGGGGGTTAGATTTTAAAGCTAACAACATCACCTGGCGCAAAAGCTCTTGCTCCCAACGATCCAATTGGCTAGCCAGAACCATTGCCCCTCGTACATAATCACTGGCTAAGAAAATTCTGATCCGTTCTGCCCTAGTACTGTAGCTCCAGTCATCATCAAGGTTGAGTAGATGCTCAAATAGGTCATCTTTCAAAAATTGCCAGTCTTCCCCAGCGATTTTTACTAATTGGTGAAAATCGGCCAAGCAGGGCCGAACTTGTACTGCCTTCAACAAGCTTGCTAAATACAACTCCGGCTGTTCAGTTTCCCTGGCCAGTTCGGCGATCAATTTGAGCAATTCGTAGTCGTAGTTATCCTCTCCTTTTAAGGTCAATCCTAGGCGGGCAATGGTGATGGCTTCGGCCATAGCGCCCACTTCCACTAAGCCCTCTGCTATTTGCAAAGCTTGCTGTCCATTCTCGATTTGGTCAGCATTGGCCATTACTTCCTCAACCCGGTCGAGGTAAGCTAACATCCTCAAAAAATTTGTAATAGCTCCCGCCGCCATTGCTAGGGCAAGATATTCTTCGTATTTTTTTTGTTTTTTGAGCACCTCTAGACGTACTGCTAGTAGCGGGGTGTCTAGGCTTTCTTGTTCCTCTGGGGTTAGGTTTACCCTTTGACCCGGGGCCGCTAATACTTTCCGCAATGCAGGTAGTTCCCACATTTCGGCGATCGCCAGAGTGGCCAGGTCATAGTCCGGTTCCCCTCTTTCGCGCCATTTCTTCAATGAACGAGATAATTTACCCCTTTCTAAATCGGAAAAGTCGGCGGCGAGAATTAGTTCAGCCCATAGCTCGCTTATTTGATCATAGATGTCATAGCCATAAATGCCGTATTCGTACAATGTTGGCCATTCTCGTACACAGGTTTCTGTAATGACCGTTAAAGCGGCGATCGCCTCCCCCAATCTTTCGCCAAGTCCTAGATCTCGGACTTCATCAATCAAATCAACTATTTCTTCACAGGGTAACTCACTTTCATCTTCTCCTTCCCAATATTCACTTACCATTATTTCTGTTTCCCGAATGGCATCTCGTATCTGTCCACGGTAATAATTAGTGTCGATCAAGATATTGTTTTCAACTTTTTTTATATATTGTTTGCGAACTATTTTTTCAATTTTATTGAGTAATTTTGGTTCTTTTCCTACCAGAGCTATCATAATTTCTATAATCTTTTCCTTGTCTAAATCCCCTAACAATTCCGGTAAACTTGGTCGTTCCTGAACGGTGTGGGGACAACGACAGACATTTAAAAGAGTGGCAACAATATGCTTACACCAATCTCCATATTTATAGGGACAACTACACTGGGTTGAGATAACATTATTCCCCTCGAAATTAATACAAACATCGTAAATATAGCTTCCTCTGACCTGGGCTGTGATTAAATTTCCCCGTTTTATTAAGGATTCCACTGCCCCCTGTTGAAAATAGTCTGCTCCCCTCTGAAAGCTTTGAATAGTAGAACAATCGGCAATGTGCTGTTCCGAGATTTGAGGTAAATCAGTCATGCTCTAGTTGCTGTCATGGGCTTGTAGTTTACTTTGTTAAACTTAACCTTATCCGTAGCGGGATTGTACAGCACATAACTGCTCTGGCCCTGTTTCCGACCAACATTGCCAACTCCCACAATTCTCCGGGGGGATTTTCCTTGATCCTGGGGAGGTTGGGGGCCATCTAGGGTGGTCACCTGGGAGTGTAATTGTTGAGGCTCCACCCAGCACTCAAACATTAACCCCGATCGCCCACAAAAAAGGTTATTGGCATCGGCCCGAATTAGGCGATCGCAGAGGGTAATGGGGGCGGTTTCCGGGGTCAGTTCATCGGCATAGCTCACCGTACTACCGTGAATAAGTAAACAATCCAATTCATGGAAGCCAAAATGGAGGGTTCTCAACCATTGTACTAGTTCCCAATTGATACTTTCCCAGAGCAATTTAGCCCCATCGGTGCCTACTTCAGCAACTAATTCTGGTGCATCCAGGGAACCCTGCAGGCCGTGGAGATTGAAGCACTGTTCTTCCCACCAACCGAGACAAACTTGGGGAATTAATTCATCAGCCCTGGGAGACTGGATGCGGTCAATAACAGCCCGATTATCACCCTGTAAACCGACAAAATCCCCCAGAATATAGAAATCAGTGATGGCATCACTTTGGCTTTTAATATCGGCCAACACTGCCTCATAGGCCGCTAAATTTCCCTCAATGCCACTACAAATAGCCCAATAACTGTTGATCATTATTTTTCTTTATGCCGGAATCCGCCTTGAAATTTCTATGATTAAGGATGAATTTTTATCAACGTTGACAGACATGACTGGGATCGTCGGCCCGTTCTGCAAATTCCAGTCCCTGGGCCAATCGCCAAGCAAAAATTGGGGGTAATCCCTGCTCAATAATGGCGGCGCAGGTGCGTTGATAGTCGTAGGGCACTTCCCGCAGAGTTACAGCTTGGCTATCCGTGTCGTACAAAACATAGGTGGCATTGGGTCTGCCATGGCGAGGTTCCCCCACGGATCCAGCGTTGATAATCCGTTTCAGGGGCGTGGTGAATTGTTGATCTGCCTTACCTTCTGCGCTCTGGGCAACCCGCACAGAAATGGTTCCCCCCTTTAAATTCCGCACATAGGGGACATGGGTATGGCCACAAAATAGAACATCGGCTTCTGTGGCTAAAACCCTTTCCAAGGCGGCAAAACCATCCATGCTGGGCAGTAAATATTCGTGCTGGCTGTTGGGACTACCGTGGACAAAACAAAGGTTTTCTTCCCGCATAGTTAGGGGCAAGGTGGCTAGATATTCCCTCACTTCAGGGTGAATGACATTGTTCGTCCATTCGTGGGCCGCTCGACCCCGGTTTTCTGCCAGTACGGAAGGATAACTACATTCACAGGCATTGAGACCTTCCACAATGTCTTCGTCCCAACAGCCTTGGCAAGTGGGAATATCGAGGGAGCGGATCATTTCTACTACCGCATTGGGGTAGGGACCATAGCCCACTAAATCCCCCAGGCAATAAATTTGGTCGGCTTTGTGCTGATCAATGTCCGATAAAACGGCGTTGAGGGCTTCAAAATTACCATGGATACAGGAAATAACGGCAAGTTTCATCCGGCGATCGCCTCCTCTAGGGGATTAAAGTTTTTGTACTGTTGCTGGTAATGGGTCAGAATTTCATCGGCTAGGCATCCTTCCAGGAGGGTATCGGCAATCAATTTCTGATTTAGGTTCCAGCCCGCTAGTTCAATGCCACTGAAACGTTGGGGATGACCCTCCAACCAAGGCTCCAGGGGTAATTCGGTGTATTCAATCCCCGTCAGTCCTTGGACAAAATCAATGTAAAAAGCCCGACCGTCCGGCATTTCAAAAATTCCCTTTAACCGTTGTAGTTCCCCGTAGGCTCCCCCGGTTAATTCCGTGAGAATCATCTCTAGACTGGGGGGATCAAAAACAATTCCCGTTAACGGCGATCGCCATAAATTGGGCAAAGACTCTGGATTAGTTGGGGAAAGATCATTACCGGGGATAATCTCGTCGGCCCAACCATGCCATTCCGAATCCTTTAAAGAAGGGGGCAATACCGCCACACGACGATAGGGCAAAGGGCCAAATTGGGCTGAATTTAAATCAAGATGAAAGCCCAATTCACAGTAAACCACCGCCTCCGGGGGGACATTGGCTAACCAGGACTCTCCCCAATCGCCAGTAATGATTTGCACAGCGGGAAATGTATAGTTAATGCGAGCCAGATCAACGGAAATTGGCCCCAATCCTGGGGAAAAATAAAAAGTTGGGCAAGCTATGTTTTGCAATTGTTCAGTAATCCAAGTGGTTTTTCCCGTCCCCGGCGGCCCGGCAACAGCAATTAAGGAAGGCGATCGCATAAAAAGTGTTCAAAAATATCAAGGACAGAAGAAAGGAAAAAGCTAGTGGAAAGAAGGACTGTGGCGAATTAAGTTCATAAACTCATGGCGGGTTTTGGCATCATCAGCAAAAATTCCCTGCATCGAACTAGTCACTGTCCATGAACCAGGTTTTTGTACCCCTCTCATTACCATGCACATATGGGTTGCTTCCACCACCACCGCCACCCCTTGGGGTTGTAGTAACCCCTGTAGAGCATCGGCAATCTGGGCCGTTAGGCGTTCCTGAACCTGTAGTCTTCTGCCATACATTTCACAAATACGGGCAATTTTTGACAGGCCAATCACTTTGCCATTGGGAATATATGCCACATGGGCCCGGCCAATAATGGGCAAAATATGATGTTCACAGGAACTAAAAAGATCAATATCCCGGACCAATACCATTTCATTCGCATTTTCACTGAAAACGGCCCCATTCAAAAGTTCGTCCAAAGACTGCTGATAACCGGAGGTCAAAAATTTCAGCGCTTTAACTACCCGTTTAGGGGTGTCCCGGAGACCTTCTCGGTCAGGGTCTTCCCCCATGCCCAACAGTAATGTTCTAACAGCGGCCTGCATTTCCGCTTCAGAAACGGGGGGGTTAGCTTGGGTGGGAAGGGCGGAAATTGTTTGGTTAGCGGTAAGTTTTTGGGAAGGAATTAAAGCAGTCATGGATGATAAAAAAATAATTGGATAAAGGTAAAATTCGGCAATTTAAGTCAAACTTGCCAAGGTAGCGGGACTGGGATAGCAGAGTTCTAACTGTTGGTAAAGGTCGTCCCGGTTAAGATCCCGACCGATGAAGACGATTTGATTACCCGGTGCAGAACCTTGCCATTCTTCAACTTCTAACGTGCAGCGTTTACCACTGAGTTGAAAAATATATTTATTGGGACTATCAAGAAACCAAAGTAATCCCTTGGCTCGGAAAACATTACCGGAAAGATTTTCCAGAAAATTTTGAAATTCTGCCAACAAAAAAGGACGGTGACTATAGTAAGAAATGGAAATAAAGCCATCATTATCTAAGTGGGATGAGTGGTGATGGTGGTGTTCATGGTTGTGGTGGTCATGGCCATGGTCATGATGCTCAGGATCTTCCTGATCCCGTTGGTTTTGCTCAATTTCTTCTTCAATTAACCCTTGATAAATGTCTTTGTAGTTGCAACCAACATCCAAGAGTAACCCCAGGGGCACTTTCGCATTTTGACAACGGACAATGCGAGCATTTTCTTTGATTTCATTAATTTGAAATTCCAACTGATAAAGACTATCTGGGTTAACTAAATCAGATTTATTGAGAAGAATAATATCCCCATAAATAATTTGCTTGAGGGCGGCTTCACTCTCAAAATGATCTACGGTAAATTCCGAGGCATCCACTAGGGTAATTACAGAATCTAAGTGGGTAAAGTCCCTTAGTTCTGTCCCTAAAAACGTTAACATAATCGGCAAAGGATCGGCAATTCCTGTGGTTTCAATGACCAAATAATCAATCAATTGATTTTTTTCTAGCACATTGTAAACCGCTTCCACTAAACCATCATTAATGGTGCAACAAATACAGCCATTACTAAGTTGAACCATGTCTTGATCAACGGACGTCAGTAATTGACTATCAATGTCGATATCACCAAATTCATTGACTAAAACTGCAATTTTGAGATTTTGATTATTATTCAAAATATGATTTAGTAGGGTGGTTTTACCGCTACCTAAAAAGCCAGTGATGATAGTAACGGGCAAGCCTCTTTTGGGGATAATTAAGTCTGACGGTGAGGAATTATTCATGATTAAAATATCGATAAATGGTGATGGCAACCGTTTAAAATTCAATCCGCTTAGTGTGTAATTGCTGAGCAATATCCTTGGCAAAATAGGTCAAAATTAAGTCTGCCCCTGCTCGTTTCATGCTGATGAGGGTTTCCCGCACTACCTTTTTTTCGTCGATCCAGCCCCTAGCCGCCGCCGCTTTGACCATGGCATATTCCCCACTGACGTTGTAGGCTACTACTGGTAAATTAGTATGGGATCTAATCCGGCAAATAACGTCCAAATAGGCCAAGGCGGGTTTAACCATTACCATGTCCGCCCCTTCACAAATGTCCAAAGCCACTTCCTTGAGGGCCTCCCTACCATTGGCCCCGTCCATTTGATAGGTTTTCTTGTCACCAAATTTGGGGGCGGAATCCAAAGCATCCCGAAAGGGACCGTAATAAGCAGAAGCGTATTTGGCGGAGTAGGCTAGGATGCCGACATTGATCCAGCCTTCCGCATCCAAGGCTCGACGAATAGCTCCAATGCGGCCGTCCATCATATCGGAGGGGGCGACAAAATCGGCTCCGGCTTCCGCTTGCATCAGGGCCTGTTTGACCAATACTGCTACGGTTTCATCGTTGAGAATTTGGCCATTGGCTACAATGCCGTCATGGCCTTCACTGCTGTAGGGATCAAGGGCGACATCGGCAATGACAATTATGTCTGGACAAGTTTCCTTGATGGCCCGGATTGCCCGGGGAATTAACCCCTGGGGATTGTAGCTTTCGGTGCCACCATTGTCCTTTTTGTGGTCATCAATGAGAGGGAATAAGGCGATCGCCCCGATGCCCAATTGCCAAACGGTGCGAACTTCCTCTAATAATCGATCCAATGAGTAGCGGTAACAGCCGGGCATGGAAGGCACTTCCTGTTCTAAGTCTTGCCCTTCCGTCACAAAGAGGGGGTAAATTAGGTCCTCCACTCCGAGGGTATTTTCCCGTACCAGACGCCGTAGGGTGCCCGTCCGTCGTAATCGCCTCGGTCTTTGGGTGATGGATAAAGGGACAGGAGATTCCACTGAAGAAGCCTGAACGGGCATAGCAATGGCTGGGGCACTGGGAGTCATGGGCAACAGAAATGATAATGATTATCATTTTGATGATACCGCAGTGACTCTTAAATAGGAACCCAGGTTGATTGCTCCCTTGATAAAGCCCTGAACTGGAAGGGGTTTGAGCCCCAAAATTTTCCCTATTTACCCAGGGATAAATCCCACTGCTCCGACCCAAGCAAAATTCATTAACTTGGCGATCGCCGTCCTCCGGGTTTCCTTCAATCTAGCCATTGGCGCAGCAAATTGACGTAGGTCTTGTTGAGCAAATCAAACCCAATGGTTTTGCCAGATTGTTTGAACAATGACTTTTGTACTACATTTAAACGAAGCTACAACTTAATGCCCAAAACCTGGGTATGGGCCCCCCGGGCCTGGGTCACCCCAATGGTGCGTTCCGCCGCTTCAATCATGGGACGACGGAGGCTCACCACAATAAATTGAGCTTGTTGGGCCTGTTTGCGGACCATTTTGGAAAGTTTTTCCACATTGGCACCATCCAAAAACATATCCACTTCATCAAAGCCGTAAAAGGGAGAAGGGCGGTAGCGTTGCAGGGCAAAAATAAAACTCAGCGCAGTCAAGGATTTCTCTCCACCGGACATGGAACTGAGGCGACGCACTGGTTTACCCTTGGGATGGGCCACTAGATTCAAGCCACCGTTAAAAGGATCCTCCGCATCGTCTAACTGTAAATAGCCATCCCCGTCGGACAACTCGGCAAAAATAATTTGAAAGTTTTTATTGACTGCATCAAAAGCATCTTGGAAAGAACGACGACGTAGGGTGGTAAAGTTCTCAATTCTGAGCAATAATTCAGTCCGTTCCCCCGCAATGGTTTGTAATTTTTCGGACAATTCCCCTAGGCGGGCTTCGGTTTTTTCATACTCTTGCAACGCCAGCATGTTCACTGGTTCCATAGCTTCCAAACGCTTTTGTCCGTTGCGAATAGAGCGCTGTAATTCCTCTAAAATATTGGCAAAATCCAAGTTTGCTTCGTCCCGGTCCTGGAGTAGGGGAATTTCCGGCCAGGGATCGGGTAAATCTTGTTCTAATTCTCCCAATTGATTTTGTAATTGAGTTAAGTGTTCCTGGTATTCCTGTTGATTAGTTTGTAGCTTTTCCCACTGCCATTGCTGTTCTTGCTGTTGACTACGGAGTTGATTAAGTTGGGTTTCTAACTGGTCCCGTTCTTGTTTCGTACTACCCAGTTTTTCCGACAATTTTGCTAACTGGGTTTCCGTGGTTTGGATAGCCGCATTCATTTCTGCCAAAGCTATTTTTAACTGCTCCTGTTCCTGGGCAAGGGTTTGATCCTGGGCTTGGTGTTGGGCAATTTTTTCCTGGGCTTGGCTAATTTTTTCCTCTAGGCGTTGGCTACTGTTATGTAAATCTTTGAGGTGGTCTTCCCCCTGGCGTAACGCTTGCAGTTGATTTTGATACTCTGCTTCCACGGTGCGAATTTGGCCCTGGATAGTTTGCCATTGTTGATGGGTTTGGGAAGTTTCCAAAGCAGCCAACTGTTGCTGGGCGGAGGCTAGCTGTTGTTCTAAGGGCGGCAAAGATTGTTGCAACAAAGCTAAATTTTGCTGTAATTCTGCTAGCTTTTGCTGTTGATTAATTTGTTGTTGGTTAATTTCTGTTTGCTGTTGGCTAAGGCGAGTAATGTCCCGTTCCGTTTGCTCGCCGTGGAGTTGTACTTCCCTTTGTTGTTGCCGCATTTCCAGCAGTTGTTGGCTTAATTGCTTACTGCGAACGGTTCTTTCTAGTAATAATTCCTCGTTACGACCCTGGATCTGGTGAATGTCCTGTAACCGTTGACGTAATTGTTTGACTTCTGCCGTATCCTCACTGACCATGGTGCCAAACCGTAGCCCTGAGCGTTGATTACGACTGCCGCCACTCATGGCCCCGCTGGCTTCTAGTAAATCCCCCTCCAGCGTGACAATGCGATGTTTGCCGAGGTGGTTGCGGGCGTTAACCAAGCTATCAAAAACCAATGTGTTGCCAAAAACAAAGGCGAAAATGTCTGCGTAACGGCGATCGCCGTCGATTAAATTTACGGCCAAATCAATGTAACCCTGGGCATAACTGAGATTGGGATTTTGACCACGGGGGGGACGAATTTTATTAAGGGGCAAAAAGGTGGCCCTGCCGGCCTTAGCCTGTTTGAGGATTTCAATACCCGCCGCCGCCACGCCATCGTCTTCCACCACTAAAAAGCCTAAGCGTCCCCCGGCCGCAATTTCCAGCGCTAGCTGATACTGGGGCTCCACCTGACCCAACTGGGCCACTAAGCCGCAGACCCCAGGCAAATCCGACTGCAAAATCACTTTGGTGGCGTAGGTCCCCTGCACCTCTTGCTGGGCTTGGCTGGCCGCTTCTAATTTGTCCAATTGCCGTTGCTTTTCCTGTTGTTCTTTGAGCAAACGGGTTTGGGTTTCCTGGAGTAAACTCCGTTCCTGTTCCAGTTGGGCCAAATCGCTGGCCAGGGCTTGAATTTGGCTGGTTAAGGCTTCCCCCTCGGAGTTGAACTGCCCTTGGGCAACCCGTTTTTCTGCCAATTCTCCCGAAACCTTGGCCAATAGAGGGGTCAACTCGGCCAAATTAGTCAGCAATTGTTGTTGGCGTTCTTCTAGCTGGGCCAACTGACTGCGTTGGGGGATTAGTTCATCTTGTAATTGGTTGACAGTGCGGCTGAGCTGGGTTTGTTCCTGCACCCAAGCTTCTGAGGCAGAGGCGATCGCCTGGGATTGATGCCGGAGTTGCTCCAGGTGCTGTTGACTGGTTTGCACGACGGCTTCCAGTTGGGGCAAGGTTTGGGTGTTATGGAAGGATTTTTCCTGTTGAATTTGCAAAAACTGCTGTTGACTCTGGCTAATTTCCGCCTGAATTTTCCCCACCTGCTGTTGATGATCGGTGATTTGGCGATCGCCGTCGTTGTAGCGTTGCTGTAGTTGATCCCGTTGGGCTTTTTGGGTTGCTAACTGGGCCGCCACGGACAATTGTTCCTCTTCCCCCAGAGCCTTGACCTGGGCATTGAGCTTTTCTAACTCTATTTGTTGGGTTTGAATAGCTTGACTGCGTTGATCCAGGGCTTGCTGAATTTGAGTAGATTTTTGTTGATCCTGCTCTAATTGCCCCAATAATTTTTGCCGTTGTTGCTCCACCGCTTTGTACTGAATAACCTTGGCCCACCCTTGTTTTTCCTGTACCTGTTGCCGTAGAGCCTGATATTTTTCCGCCTTCTGGCGATCAGCAGCTAACCGCTCCAAGGTACGCTCCAATTCCGTCGCAATAATTTGACAGCGCTCCTCCCGGTCCTGGACCTCGCCTAAAGTCTCCTTAGTTTTGACAATTTTGCGGTCAAATTCCGCTACCCCCGCCAACTCGTCAATAATTTCCCGGCGCTCCTTCGAGTTCATGGTGATAATGCGGGTCACATCCCCCTGGAGGACAATGTTGTAACCTTCGGGGTAAATGCGTAGTTCATTCAACTGTTCATGGAGTTCCGCCACGGTGGCCGGCTCTCCATTGATGTAATAGTTGGAGGAGTAATTGCCCCCTTTGGTCACCTTGAGGCGGCGGGTAACAGTCCACTCTTTGGAAATGTTCGCTCCATTGCCGTTGCCATTATTGTTGGACTCTTGCTCAGATAATGCTTCCCCATCATGCAGCTCAAAGGTAACCGACACACTGGCTTCGGAACTGCCCCGCTTCCCCTTGAAGGTGTTATTGACCAAATCCGGCAGTCGTTCAGCTCGCATGCCTTTGGACGTGGCTAACCCCAGACAAAACAGTAACGCATCGAGGATATTTGACTTGCCCGAACCATTGGGCCCAGACACCACCGTAAACCCCGGCAAAAAAGGAATGGCGGTGGTTCCCCCAAAGGACTTGAAATGGGATAGTTCGATGCGCTTGACATAAACCATGGAGGCTGGGGACGGGGTAATTCAGGCCCTTCCAATCCTGACAGTGGCAAGGCCCAACGGCTCAATATATGCCCAATATACGATGCTTGGCGATCGCCGTCCGACGGAAATTGCCCACGGACTAATTCAGAGGGAGGGCTTTGGTGAGGGCACTGTGCACTGGACGAAGATATATGGGGGGCAAGTTTCCCAATTTGCGCTCAAATAAATATGGTTTCAGCACTGCGTCTAAAACAGTTGCCAATCCGTTGACCCCAACTGTTGCAAATTCTCTAACCGACGTTTGAAGTAACTGCTGTGGAGCCGACTGTAATCCGATAGCTTCAGGGTTTGTACATGAATTGCCCAAGACCAAATGAAAGCCGTCTGGGTTAACGCTTGTAGGCAGTTTTCCTCCAGCGCAGTCAGGGGAGCAATGGAGTTATAACCGCTCAAAAAAGCATCCCGAATATTGCGCCCCAGGCCTGATTGCATGGAAACCTGCAGAAATTTAGCAATATCAAAGGCTCGCCAACCCATGCCACACTGGTCAAAATCAAATAGCATCATCTGGTCTTCAGCGGTGAAATGTACATTGCCACTGTGGGGGTCTCCCCAACAAATAGTCCAATAGGGAGCATGGGTGGGAATGGATTTGAGTTGGGTTTTAATCGCCATGGAAATGTCAATCAGACAACGCCACTCCTCCAGCCGGTGGTGCAGGAAAGGAGCAATGGTATGGAGGGAGTCGTCTAATAAATAGCTGAGGGTGAGGGGAGGACGGTAGGCCGAAGGTCTGAACCGTTGGGCTGTTTGGTGCAGTTGAGCTAACATTTCCCCCAACAAAAATCCCTGGGTTTTATTCAAATCGCCGATCGCCACACCGCCGGGGGCATAGGGAAATAAACTAGCATAGCGTTTGCCTTCCGGGGCATTAATTTCCAGGGCATAACCCCCACCCCGATGCCTGAGGGGGGCGGCCACGGGCACTTCCCGGTCTGCTAAAAAATTGAGCAACTCCAACTCAAACTGAATTTCACTTTCTGTGCGCCAATGTTGGTGGGAAATGCGCAAAATATAATCGTCCGCTAGGGTCTCCACCAAATAAACATCACTCAAACCCCGGTGCCAAAACCGACAGCCCTTGGGCACTTCAATGTCGTAATGCTTAAACACCAAATTTGTTAGGGCATGGGGAGCCAAGGCGGAATAGACGCTGGGAAATGCTTCTCCCCCCACCGTTGATTTCGGGGCTGGATTAGGAGCCGGAAAGTCCACCACCGGGTTAATGTCCGGTAGGGCGGAAAGGGAGCGGAGTAGTTGCAGGGGGGGCATGGGGGTAGGGGGAGTGGTGAGGACGCAAAGCAGTCTCCTTTAGCTTAGGAAGGGAAGGGAAGGGGCTCCGTATTCTAAGCTACACTTCAGTTAGAGTTTGATTTAAGTGTTTGATGACCGCATAGTTGCCCGGGGGAAAATCATGGCCAATCGTACCCAAAGTCGTTATACCGATGTCCAAATTGCCACTTGGTTGAGGGGACTGCTGACCATTGCTTGGAGTGATGGGGACTTCAGTGAATCGGAGCAACAAATGATTACTGGCCTCACCCAGGAGATGGGTTTTGGCAACAAAGAAGATGAGGTCTTGTTCAAGACCATTACCCCGGCGGAATTGTTGGAAGGCTTGGGCAACGACAAGGAAACAGCGGAAAATTTCCTGCGTACAGCGGTGTTGGTGGCGATCGCCGACGGCCTTTATTCTCCAGTGGAAGGACGGCTATTACGGGAATTTAGTCAAGCCCTAGGGATAAAAATTGACGCCTTGGAGTCATTGGAACATACCATCTGTGATCCCAACGGCGATCGAACCGAAATGGAGGAACATCCCCATCCCGATTTACTTCACCCCGTCAAGGACTGGCTGGACGCCATGGCCATCCAGGATCCTCGTTTGGCCCATTTCATTTGCCATCTGGTGCCCCCCCAATGTCCCTTCGAGCGGGATGTTAAACTATTTGGGCGCAAAATTGTTCATATTCCCCCCCTGTGCAAACTTAATCCCCTCTACGAACAGTTAATTGGCCTGAGGTTCCGGGCCCTTTCCTACCTGGCCGATGACTGCCAAGAGGACATCACTCCTTATATTTGAATCCTATTTCATTTCTTTTGGTCGAATTGTTGGAAATTTTCGGAATTTTTCCCTTTTGGGCTGATTAATTCCGTCCATTTCCCTCCGACTCGTTGCGCTTAAAAATTAATAACGTTTAAAAGTTAACCATCTCCCCAACCTATGGAAGTGCAATTTCGGGAAGTAAATCCCTTTGACTTTTGGATCTGGCTAGAATTCGAGACTAATCCTGCCCCAGCGGAGCAACAATATGTGGAAGAATTGTTTGCTTCTTGGTTTTACCTAGGCAAACTAGGGGGTTTTAATGCGGAAAATCTTCAAGTACAGGATACGGGCATTGACCTGAGTTATTTGGACTATGACAGTGCTAATCTTCCTAGTTCCATGATGGCCCCCATGCATAATATGGCGGACTTCCAATACCAAGACCACTGGGGCCGTTGTTGGTTTGACTTGGGCACTAGCGACCTCATTGCCCTGGATGTGTTGATTAATGCACTGTACCAGCTTTCCCTCGATTACGTACCCATTCGCCGTTTAATTGTGGGGGGAGTAAATGAAGATTGGCCCGTTGGCGATCGCCAGGATGACCGCTTCGACCAGTTCGAAGATTTTGACCACAATTAGGTTCTCTCTGTCCCCATCACTTTTCCCTATGCATCCATCCCTGTCCCCCGGCGATCGGCAATATTTCCTGGGAGTAAAGTCCGCCTTACTTCTGGTCTGGTTGATGGTTATCCCTGCCCTAATTGGTGGGGCCTTCCATATTCAGTCGGTGCAGGCCCAGGGGACTCCCTACATTCCCCCGCCCATTACACCGCCCCCCCTCAGCCCCAGCGAAAATCCCTTTGACCCCAGCCTTTTTCCCACGGATCCCTTGATTCCTTCTGGGGAAACCCTCACCCCTTTGCAACGGCGACGGTTAATCGAAGCCCTAGATGCATTGGAAGCTGAGGCCCTGGTGTTGGATCAAGCAGGGCAGGGAGACCAGGCTTTTCAACTCCGTTACCGCAGTTTACGGGGACGACAAAGGTTGGGGGATTTGGCCGAGGTTGAAGCCCTGGGTCGTATTGGGGCGATCGCCTGGGAGCAGGGGCGCAATCAGGACGTCATGGCCATCGGTCAGCGTTTGGAAGATTTACAACTTTCCCTGACTAGGGAAAAGGCTATGAGCCCGGAACTGTTAACGGCCTTTGCCAAAGCCTATGGGCAACTCCACAGTCTAGATGCGGCGATCGCCGTTTATCAGCAAATGCGTCGGGAAGCTCAACAACAGGGGGATTACCGCCGCGAAAACCAGGCCCTCTCGATGTTGGGGGAACTGTATCTGGCCAAATTTAACTATCCCGCCGCCGCTGAAGTGTATGAAACCCTTTTAGCCAGGGCCACCAACGCCCGCAACAGCTATTACGAAGGCATTTATTTACAAAAATTGGGGGAAATCTACAAACAGTCTGCCCAGCCCGACAATGCCATTCGCATCAAAGAGCAACTGGTGCAAAGAAGATTGCAGGACGGTAAGCCAGAATTGGTGCCCGACATCCAGATTGCCATTGGCGATCATTATTTAGAACTAGAGCAGGCGGAAAATGCCAGCCAAGCCTATCAAAAGGCCTACACCCTGGCTTGGTCCATTAAACAATTGAGCACAGCGGCGATCGCCTTGGATAAGCTGGGGGATTTGTACCTGTTCAGTGAACAGGCCAACTATGCCTTGGAAATTTATAAACAACTTTTGCAGGTACAGCAGCAATCCTATAACTATTACGGCATGATGATTACCTACGAAAAAATTGCCCAACTCTACATCAATGCCCAACAACCCAGTGCGGCGTTAACCGCCTATCAACAAGCGTTATCCCTAGCCCGTTCCCTTAAATACAGCACAAAGGAAAACAATATTCTTAATCAAATACAAACTATTTCTGGGGGCACTGGGTCATAGATTTTATTCACAAATTTTTGATTAGCCATGGCGAATTCTGAACAGGCCTATTGGTTAGCCTGGAGTCAGGTTAAGGGGGTAGGGCCAGTGTTGCTCAAGCGGCTGGCTCAACATTTTGAGCTCTTGGAAAATGCCTGGAAGGCTAGACCGATCGCCCTGGGGGAAGTGGAGGGTTTTGGCCAAAAACTGATTGAGAAAATTGTCGGACAAAGAAATACTCTCAATCCCTTTCAATTTTTAGAGGAACATCAACAAAAAAATCCTCAGTTTCTTACCCCCAATGACCCAGACTATCCCCGTTTACTTTGGGAAATCCCCAGTCCGCCGCCGGTGTTGTATTATCTGGGACGTCTTGACCACCGGGAAAGTCAAGGACAAATTCCCGGAGTAGGCATGGTGGGCACCCGTTACCCCACGGAGCATGGGAGCCGTTGGACCAGGAAAATTAGCCAAGCTCTGGTCAAATCTGGTTTCACCATCGTTTCTGGCTTAGCCGCTGGCATTGATGCTGATGCCCATAACAGTTGTTTGCGGGTGAACGGAAGGACGATCGCCGTTTTAGGCACTGGGTTAGATTTGGTTTATCCTCCCCAAAATCGGCAATTATTCGAGCAAATCGCCGCAGAAGGACTAATTTTGAGTGAATATCCCGTGGGTAGTAAACCGGAAAGGGGCAATTTTCCCGCCCGTAATCGTATCATTGCCGGTCTGAGCAGGGCTGTGTTGGTCATGGAAGCTCCCCCCAAATCCGGGGCATTAATCACCGCCAAGTATGCCAACGAATTCAACCGGGACGTGTTTAGCCTACCCAATTCCCCCGATATTCCCGAAGCCCACGGCTGTTTAAATCTCATCCATAACGGAGCGGAGGTAATTCTCTCGGAAAATCAATTGTTGGCCAGCCTAGGAGCTATGCCCCTACTAGATCAAGGACAAGAGCAAAAAAATGTCCAAGGCGATCGCCAAGCCCGCTATCCAGACCCAACCAATGTTCCTACTTTAACCACTGGGGCAAGGGGTAAAAAACCTTTGACTGAACCACCGGAGGACTTGGAGGCAACTTTAGGGAAAATCCTGGCCGCAGTAGAGGAAGAGCCCACAGCTCTGGATCAAATTGTCGCTGTCACAGCCCTGGCCATTGGAGATGTTTCCGCTGGATTATTACAGTTGGAAATTCTTGGTTTAGTCAGCCAGGAACCGGGCATGCGCTACCAAAGACGTTGAATATGGGGTATCAGTTATCACCACCGGGCAAATTAATCCACTGTTACCGCCGTTCCCGTCGCTGTAATTAATAGCAATGCTCCCCGGTCGTCTATGTTAATCGTTCCGGTATTTACAGACACTCCGATTACTCCATTGGCCCCTAGTTTCTGGGCCCGTTGACCCAATTCGGCGATCGCCTCTCGGTGGCCTTTTTCAAAGATTTGTTCATAGCTACCGGTTCTACCGCCAATTAAATCTCGAATACCGGCAAAAAAGTCCCGCAGAGCATTGGTGCCGTATACCACTTCCGCTGTGACAATGCCATGGTAGCGAGCAATGGTCCGGCCTTGAACAATATCCGTTGTGGAAGTCAGCATAGTTTTAAGATTCTGCGATTTTGTTTAAATTAGTTTTAACTTCAAAGCTTACTGATGTTACCACTCCCAAAAAATTCAAGAAATGCCAACAGTAATGCCATTGTTGAACCCACTGCTGTTAGAGCATGGGCGGAGAAACGAATGATATACATTGAACTCAGTGATGGACGGATCTTTGGCTTTCCTGGCGATCGCTTCCGTATCCTTAAAGAAGCTACCAATGAACAACTGGCAAAGGTCAAAGTTGAAGTGAATGGTTATGCCCTCCGCTGGGAAGAGTTAGATGAGGATATTACTGTCCCTGGAGTAGTGGCCGGCCATTTTCAGTTGCCTTTGACCTAAGGCGATCGCCTTGCCCTAGCCTAACTGGCCGGATCTTGGGCGTCAGGTCAGTAGTTTTTGCCCCAATTCCAATCCTTTCCTGACAATTTTGCGTTTTCTAACAATTCGTCCAAATTCTGTATCTGATATGGCAGTATGATCGAAGAAGATCCCCATTTTGCATTGTATTAGGAACTATTTGTTATGGCGTTACAACTCGGTGATGTTGTCCCCGACTTTACCCAAGAATCCAGCCAAGGCCCCATTTCTTTCCATGAGTGGGCCGGCGATAGCTGGGTTGTTTTATTTTCTCACCCTGCGGATTACACTCCGGTTTGTACCACCGAATTGGGCACTGTTGCCAAACTGAAGCCGGAATTTGATAAGCGCAACGTTAAGGTGATTGCCCTCAGTGTGGACGACGTGGAATCCCATCAAGGCTGGATCTGTGACATTAATGAAACCCAGAACACCAGCGTTAACTATCCCATCTTGGCCGATGGCGATAAAAAGGTGTCCGATCTCTATGGCATGATCCACCCCAATGCCCTCAATAATTTGACGGTGCGTTCTGTCTTCATCATTGATCCCGCCAAAAAACTACGGTTGACCCTCACCTATCCCGCTAGTACTGGCCGTAACTTTGCTGAAATCCTCCGGGTCATTGACTCCTTACAATTAACCGACTATCACCAAGTGGCCACCCCGGCTAACTGGCAAGATGGCGACAAGTGTGTGGTGGTGCCCTCCATTTCCACCGAGGATGCCAAGGTCAAATTCCCCAAAGGTGTGGAAGAAATCAAACCCTACCTGCGCATGACCCCCCAACCAAACAAGTAGTTTTGATTTGCACAACTCCTTTGGCCGCGATTGACAGATATTTGAAACACTTTCTGATCCGCCTCCTTGGCCATTAGCCATAGGGACTGACCGATTGGGTTCTGAGATCAACTTGATCAATTTGATCAATTAAATTCAACAAGCTTTTGAGCAAAGGGGGAGGATAATCATCTACCCTCTTTTTTGTGGCCCTTTGCAGAAATTTCCTCAACTTACTCCGATGATCCAAGTTCTCGATCGCCAGTTGGTGGATTTAATTGCAGCGGGGGAAGTGATTGATTCTCCCTTGGCGGTGGTGCGGGAATTGGTGGAAAATGCCCTGGATGCTGGCGCTGATCGAATTTTGGTTCGTCTTTGGTGGGAAGAGTGGCGCTTGGAAGTGCTGGACAATGGCCAGGGCATGGATTTGACGGAACTGAAAACCAGTGTTTTGCCCCATGCCACCAGTAAAATTAGTAGCCAAGCAGATTTACAGCGGATTAAAACTTTAGGTTTTCGAGGAGAAGCCCTCCATAGTTTGGCCCAGGTGGCCCAGTTAACCATTAGCAGTCGCAGTGTGGCCAGTGCGGATTGTGGTTGGCGCATTACCTACAGTCCCCAGGGTCAACCAGAGCAGATTGAACCGGTGGCGATCGCCGTGGGAACCAGGGTGGAAGTGCGGCAACTGTTTGCTAATTTTCCCCAACGTCGGCAGGCTTTTGCTAAAAGTCAGCAGTTTTGGCGGCCGATGGTGACCTATCTGCAACAATTAGCCCTCTGCCATCCCCAGGTAACTTGGCAACTGTGGCAGGACGAACGGTTACGGTTGAGCCTTAGCCCTGGCCCCGATGCTGAAGCGATCTTGTTGCAATGCCTGAAATCCCTCCAAGCTAGCCAGCTTGGCCATGGGGAACAATCTTTGCCCCTACCCGCCACCATAGATGATTCAGAGGATTCAGCGGCATCAGCCCATTTAAGTTTGACCTTTGGCTACCCCGACCGCTGCCATCGTCCCCGGCCAGATTGGTTAATCATTGCCATTAATGGTCGCCCGGTGAATGTGCCAGAGCTAACCCAGACAATTACGGCTGCCTTTCACCGCACCTTGCCCCGGCAACGCTATCCCCTGTGCTTTGCCCATTGGCAACTGCCGCCCCAGTGCATCGATTGGCACCGTCACCCTGCGAAAACGGAAATTTATTTGCAGGATATGCCCCACTGGCAGGGACAACTGCAAGCCTTGTTGCAAAAGGAGTTAGCCCTAGTAGAAGGCAGTGCCACTCCCCGCTTGAACCAATTGCTCAAGGCGGCGGAACCTGGAGGAGTTTACCAGTTGCAGGCCCCAACCTCCCTCACGGAAACTGTGTTGGGCCAGCCCACTGCCCTCAAGGCGATCGCCCAAATTTGCCAGACCTACATTGTGGTGGAACATGACCGGGGTATGTGGTTGGTGGAACAGCACGTGGCCCATGAACGGGTTTTGTTCGAGGAGTTGCAACGACATTGGCAATGTGTTTCCCTCGAGCAACCGCTGATATTGCAAGGATTTAGCTTGGAACAGGTGGAAAAATTACAAAGTTTAGGGCTAGAAATAGATCCTTTCGGGGAGGACATCTGGGCTGTGCGTAGTTTACCAGCCCTACTTCAGGGGCAAGCAGAAATTATTGCCATTCTCCGGGAACTCAGTCAGTTATCTTCCCTCTCCACTGCCCAAGCGGCGATCGCCTGTCGTAGTGCAATTAAAAATGGTACGGAATTGGATCGCAGTGCCTGGAAAACATTGATTGAGCAATGGCAAAAATGTGAAAATCCCCACACCTGTCCCCACGGTCGCCCCATCTATTTGGCCCTGGAAGAATCATCCCTGGCCCGTTTTTTCCGCCGGAATTGGCTTGTTAACCCGAAAACTTCTTCCCCTTAAATTACTGTGAACCGATGCTGGCTTAACCCACTCTTGGTATCACGGGTAACAAATTTATCGGACAGGGCAGGGTTAACTATAAAGGCTAACTCGGTTTTCCCCCAAGCCATTTCCGTCCAAACCATCGGAAATGAAGGGTTTAAGCTGGATTTGCCCCCCTTTCTTCCAATTCTAGAAAACATTGTGTCAGTACTCCTAGAAGGTATTTTTAACGGTTTAAGCACAAGTTCAGTATTACTGATTGCCGCCCTGGGATTGGCGATCGTCTTTGGCCTCATGGGGGTAATTAATCTGGCCCATGGGGAATTGATGATGTTGGGTGCCTACAGCACCTTTGTGGTGCAAAACCTCTTCCAGGGCTTTGGCGACCCTTGGTTTGACCTCTACATTTTTGCGGCTTTACCCGTTGCTTTCCTGGTGGCGGCGATCGCCGGTCTAGTTTTGGAAAGACAGGTCATCCGCTACTTGTATGGCAGACCACTGGAAACGTTGCTAGCCACCTGGGGAGTAAGCCTGATTTTGCAGCAGTTTGTCCGCAGTGTGAACTGGATTATGGTGCTGGTGGTGGGCATATTTTTGCTGCTCTATTTTGGCGGCACCTGGTTAATCAAACGCCAGGCCGGTGGCAAACCTTGGTTAGGGAAAGCCCAGGTAGTTCTTTTCTTTCTCTCGGTGGCGATCGCCAGCATTAGTGGCTTCGCTGTGGCCCAGGGCAATTCGCCCCTATGGAATCGGGCTTGGTTTGGGGCCAGGAACGTTAACGTCAGTGCTCCCACTTGGTTGCGGGGGGGATTTGCCATTGGCACTTTCCAAGTACCCTCCACCCGGATTTTTATCATTTTCCTGACTCTGCTCTGTTTACTGGCGGTATATTTGATTTTCTACCGCTCCAACTGGGGACTGAGGATTCGGGCCGTTACCCAAAACCGGGGTATGAGTGCCTGTTTGGGCATTCCCACTGGGCAGGTGGATGCTTTGACCTTTGCCCTAGGCTCTGGGCTAGCGGGCATTGCAGGCTGTGCCATTAGTTTTCTCGGGGCGGTGGGGCCTAACATTGGCCAAAACTACATTATCAACACCTTCATGGTGGTGGTGGTGGGGGGCGTTGGTAACCTATTGGGAACCATCATTGCTTCCCTGGCGATCGGGGTATCCAGTGACCTCATCGGTAGTGGCACCCTAATTCGCCTATTTCCCGCAGAGGGAGCCTTGCAACCCCTGTACGAATTTTTCACCTTTTTCGCCACCACCAGTATGGCCCGGGTGTTGGTATTTGCTTTGATTATTCTCTTTTTGCAAATTAAGCCAGCGGGCATTTTCCCCCCCAAGGGGCGTACCGCAGAGCTATAGCAGTGACCCATCCATTCCCCTCTGGCAGGTCAGTTCTGTTGCTCTGGCCCAAGGGGGTAATTCATTTAGCTAACTTGTTTGTTTATCCCTGGTCATTTTTCCTATGCAAAATCCTCCCCAAAACCCTGGTTCTCCCCTAGGCAAACTCCTAAAGAAGCTAGGTTGGAGTGACTATGCCCTATTTGGAGCGGTGCTGGTTTTTGCCTGTATTCCCTTGATTATTGCCGTTTTATCCCTATCGGATTGGGTGGTGGGTCAATGGTTGCTGAAGAATTTTCCCTTCCTACGGCTCAGGTTAATGGGGCGTTTCCTTTCCTTGGCCATTATTGCTTTGGGCATTGACTTAATTTGGGGCTACACAGGATTGCTGAGCCTGGGCCATGGCATCTTTTTTGCCTTGGGGGGCTACGCCTTTGCTATGTACCTCAATCTCCAGTTGCCGGATGGTCAATTACCGGAATTTTTTGGTCTCTACGGGGTGGACAAACTGCCTTTGATTTGGCAACCTTTCCATTCCCTACCGATCACGCTGCTGGCCATGGTATTGGTGCCGGGGGCGATCGCCGCGCTGTTGGGTTATCTGATTTTTCGTAACCGGATTAAAGGGGTATATTTTTCGATTTTGACCCAGGCGGCCCTGTTGGTGTTCTACAACTTTTTCAACGGGCAACAGAAATTAATTAACGGAACCAATGGCTTAAAAACCGATACGGAAAGAATTTTTGGTTACCTGGCCAGTTCCGACGGAGCCCAACTGGTATTTTATGAGCTGACCGTGGTGGCTTTGTTGTTGGTTTATATTCTCTGTCGCTGGCTTACCAGCGGACGCTTTGGGCGCATTTTGGTGGCCATCCGGGACGATGAAACTAGGGTCAGGTTTACGGGCTACGACCCCACGGGCTTTAAGGTGTTGGTGTTTGGCATCTCCGGGGCGATCGCCGGTTTATCGGGGGGGTTATACACGGTGCAAACGGGTATTATTACCCCCAGCATTATGGACGTGGCCTTTTCCATTGAAATGGTCATTTGGGTAGCGGTCGGGGGCCGGGCTACCTTAGTGGGGGCAGTGTTGGGAACCCTGTTGGTACGCCTCGCCCAGAGTAGTTTGAGTGAACAATTTCCCGAAGTTTGGCTCTTTTTCCAAGGGGCTTTGTTCCTGATTGTGGTGACAGTGCTCCCCAACGGTATTGTGGGCTGGTGGCAAGAACAGGGCATTGTCCAACTGCGCAATTTATTCCGGGGTAAACCCCAGTTGGCTACCTTTCCCAGCCTAGAAGAAGATCCCCTGGTGCAGGAAGAGCGTCAACAATTCGAAGGGGAACCGGAAGAACCGTAAGCTTTTTAAGCTTGGGCCGACCTTAACCAAGGAAAATTTTCTCCTGCCGAAAAACATTACTAATCCATAACCATTACCACTGCAATTTCTCCTATAAGGAATGGGTCAAGGGATAGCAATGGGTATGTTAACCTGGTCTAGTTTTATGGCATTTTCCTATGACATTCTCTGGGTCCGATCGCCGTTGGCCTAGGGGGGCGACTCCCTATTTATTTTTGTTGCCCGCTTTGATTATGATGGCTGCAACGGTTTTCTATCCAGCATTACAGGCTTTTTCCCTCAGTTTTACCCAATACGAACTGGACTTGACCAAGGCTCCCACCTGGGTAGGGTTAGCTAACTTTGAACGGCTTTGGCGGGATAAAGTTTTTTGGCTGACCTTTCGCCACACTCTTCTTTATCTAGTGGGGGTAGTGCCTCTGTTAATCATGTTGCCCCTGGGGTTAGCCATTCTAGTTAACCAAAAACTGCGGGGCATTACTTGGTTCCGCATGGCCTATTACACCCCGGTGATTATTTCCATTGTGGTGGCAGGCATTGCCTGGAAAGCTCTCTACGCTTCCAACGGCATCCTCAACCAAATCCTTGCCTTACTGGGATTTAGTGATGGCATCCCCTGGCTCACTAGCCCCCATTTAGCCCTCTGGAGTGTGATGGTGGTGACGGTGTGGAAGGGATTGGGTTATTACATGGTTATTTATTTGGCGGGCCTGCAGGCCATTCCCCAGGAACTCTATGAAGCAGGGGCGATCGACGGGGCTGACGGTTGGCGGCAACATTGGGACATCACCATTCCCCTCATGCGGCCCTATTGTTTATTGGTAGGAGTGCTATCTTCCATTTCCGCCCTCAAAGTTTTTGAAGAAGTGTATATCATGACCCAGGGGGGCCCCCTCAACGCTTCCAAAACGGTGGTTTACTACGTTTACGAACGGGCTTTTCAGGACTTGGAAATGAATTACGCTTCGGCGATCGGGCTAGTCCTGTTTTTGGTTATTTTCATTTTTTCGGTGATTAACCTCAAACTTTCCGGCGGTAACCTGCCGTCCCGTTAAAGCTCTTAGGAGACATAATTGACCCTGACTGAAAAAAATGGACAAATCCAGGAGGACAGTATGATGGAATTCCCCGATGTCGTAGTGGAAGAAAAGGAAGTGCAAAAAGTATGAAAACACTGTATGAAACCGACTTCAACCTGTGGATAGAGCAGACCGTCAACCAACTCAAAAGCGGTGACATCAAGGGGTTAGACCTGGACAACCTCATTGAAGAAATAGAATCCATGGGACGGAATAACAAAAGGGAAGTACGAAGCCGGTTAATTGTCCTCATGGCTCACCTACTGAAATGGCAATACCAACCCGAAAAACAGAGCAACTGGATCTACACTATCAAAGAGCAACGCTTACAACTCAAGCTAATCCTGCAAGACAGCCCCAGCCTGAAGCCCTTTTTGCAACAGGTTTTAGACGATTGTTACCAAGATGCTCGAAGGGATGCACCCCAGGAAACCAAACTAACCCCCGACAACTTCCCCAAAGAATCCCCCTACACCCAAGCTCAGATCCTAGACCCCGACTTTTTCCCAAAATCAGAATAAATACAAAAAAGCCCTCTAAAACAATGACCTTGTCCTGAAAAACTGACACAAAAATTTCATCTGTTTGTCACAGCCCTGCCATACCCCTCCCCTACATTAATAAATGTCAGCCCAAGCCGTTTTCCCAATTGCTCCTCACCGGGCTGACTTTTTTCCCTAGATTTGTTTTAAGCAATAATCCAGCAAATAAGTGCCACCAAGCCATGAAAGACGTTTCCCTCCATTCTGCCAAACAGACCCCTTCTAAAATTTCCTTGGCCTACCTGGGGCTAGTCCTGGTGGGTATGGGCATTGGCGCTGGGGGGACTTTTGTTTTAACCAATCCCCAATGGGCAGAACACTTAGCAGATCACTCCGTTATTTCCCCTTTGGTAACCAGCCAATCCAGTGCTCCCATTAAAGAGGGCTTAGCAAACAACCTACAAAGTCGTTTAACCCCTAGGGAACCCAGTAATTTTGTGGTGGACGTGGTGGAATCCACTGGCCCCGCAGTGGTGCGCATCAACGCTCAAAAAACGGTTAAATCCCAGGTACCCCAGGCGTTTAACGATCCCTTCTTCCAAAGATTTTTTGGCTCCCAGATGCCCCCCATGCCCAATGAGCGGGTGCAACGGGGAACGGGCTCCGGTTTCATCGTTAGCAATGATGGCAAGATTTTCACCAATGCCCATGTGGTGGATGGGGCCGATGAAGTGACAGTAACCCTCAAAGATGGTCGTTCCTTCCCCGGTCGGGTGATGGGCTCTGACCCTTCTACGGATGTGGCGGTGGTCAAAATTGACGCTGGTGATCTGCCTACCGTGGCCCTGGGGGATTCCGATCGCCTGCAGGTAGGGGAATGGGCGATCGCCATTGGTAACCCGTTGGGCTTAGATAATACTGTCACCACGGGGATTTTGAGTGCTACGGGCCGCCGTAGTGCGGACATTGGTGTGCCCGACAAACGAGTGGAATTTATCCAAACCGATGCGGCCATTAACCCTGGTAACTCTGGCGGCCCCCTCCTCAATGCCGATGGCCAGGTGATTGGGATGAACACCGCCATTATTCAAAACGCCCAGGGCATTGGTTTTGCCATCCCCATTAATAAAGCCCAGGAAATTGCTGAACAGTTAATTGCCACTGGCAAAGTGGAACACGCCTACCTCGGCATTCAAATGGTGACCATGACCCCGGAACTGCAAAGTCAAATTCGCCAAGAAACGGGTATGGACATTCCTGTGGATAAGGGCGTAGTGATTATGCAGGTCATGCCCAACTCTCCGGCGGCGATCGCCAAACTGCAACAGGGAGACGTGCTCCAATCGCTCCAGGGACAACCGGTAGAAAATGCTGAACAGGTACAATCTCTAGTGGGCAAACTAGCGGTGGGAGACGAAGTGGAACTAGGCATTCTCCGCAACGGCCAAAAAGAGAACTTGAAGGTTACCATTGGTGCTTTGCCGATTACCCCGCCCAACTAAATGACTATTGCTAGGACAAACGGGGGCTTTTCTCCTAAACTTTTAGGATGTTGGATCAAGGCCCGTCGGCAAAAATTTAAGTTGCCCCTCACCCTCCCCAAGGAAGCTCTGGCCAACCTGGGGAGTTTGCAGGTTTAAACCGGTTCCCAATCCCTTTTAACTTTGATTTTTTAGATTTAACTAAAATTATGGTTTGGACCAAAGCCCTCGCCCAAAGTGAGCTTCCCCCCGGTAGTCGTCAAGTGGTTAAGATAAACCAACAGGCCATTCTGTTGCTGAATGAAGCGGGCACTATCCACGCAGTTAGTAACCAGTGCCCCCATCTCAAATTACCGATGAAAAGCGGCAAAATTAAGGACGGAGCCATTGTTTGTCCTTTCCACCGCAGTGCCTTCGACCTTTGTTCCGGCGCTGTGAAGGAATGGAGCCCCTTTCCTCCCGTGGTGGGGAGCTTAATGGGCAAAATGTCTGCAGAAAAGCCCCTGCCGGTGTTCCCTGTGCGGGTGGAAAACGGAGAAGTACAGGTCGATTTGGGTGCTTAAAGATAAAAGCTAGTGCTTATCCCCGGTTAAATCAGTAAAACGAAAACGAGTATGACCTTAACAATTGTGGCTGAAACTGCTCCTCTAAGGGAGAATGACGGCGTAATGTTGGTTGGCAACACCCGTGTCCCATTGGATACGGTGATTACCGTTTTTAATCAGGGGATGACAGCGGAGGAAATTGTTTCTCGCTATCCATCACTGAATCTGGCCGACGTTTATGGCGTCATCTCCTTTTACCTAAACCATCAAAGAGAAGTGGAAGTCTATTTACAGGAGCGCAGACGGCGATCGCAAGAGATTCGGGCAATGAATCAGACCGGATTTGATTCAAAAATTTTGCGGGATCAATTGCTGGCTCGTAAAACAGAACGGTAAATATGTTAAGGTTTCTCGCTGACGAAAACTTTGACAATACAATTCTGCGGGGTCTATTTCGCCGAAATGTAACTCTTGATATTCTCCGGGTACAGGATGTTGGACTTTCGGGCCAAGCAGATCCGGTCATTTTGGAGTGGGCAGCCCGGGAGGATCGTATTTTGTTAACCTACGATGTCGCT
Source organism: Synechocystis sp. FACHB-383 (assembly GCF_014698605.1). NCBI lineage: Bacteria > Bacillati > Cyanobacteriota > Cyanophyceae > Synechococcales > Merismopediaceae > Synechocystis > Synechocystis sp. FACHB-383. Next base: position 62,846 of record NZ_JACJTJ010000013.1, read on the forward strand.
ACAATCACCAAATACGCCTATGAGTGAATCAGAAATGATCGGCCCATGCCGGGGGTAATTGAAGTCAATACCTTTGCCGTAATTGGTAGAGTCATTGACGATTTTCTTTTGTTGGTGGAGTGTGGTCAAGCTGGAGATCTAGAAGGACAAATACATTATCTTCCTTGGTGAGAATACTCTACCGAAAAATGATCATTCCACAGCCCCAACGATTTACAGCAGACTTTAAGAATGTGAGCTAATTCAGTTAACTAGGATTTAAATCTGTTTTGACCCATAATTCCCAACCCCTACCCGTTGACCCCCAGGACAATGGCTTTCCCCCAGTCCGTTTCCAAACCCATTTCCAAGGCAGAATGGAAATGTTTGCCCCAGGCCAAGAGGTAGAAGATTATCTACAAGCCCACCAAGGTTGGTTCCGCCGCTGTGCTCAACCTATGCAAGCAGATCCTTTGGGGGACCATGGCTATGTCTTGACTATTGGTAAATTTGGCGCTTTGGGTTTTGATGTGGAGCCCAAAATTGCTGTGATGCTGGAACCCCCCCAGGATGGCAATTATCTGATGCATACGGTTCCTTTACCTGACGGCCCTGATCTGGGTTACGAGGTAGACTTTCTGTCCAACATGACTCTGCATCAGGTCAATGGCGATCGCCTGACGGAGAAAAGTTTAAAACAATTTGCCCAAGCGGAAATTCCCTGGCCGGAAACCATTACCCAGGTGGAATGGGACTTGAAAATGGATGTGGCGGTGCAGTTCCCTGGCTATATCTACAAGCTGCCTATGAAGTTAATCCAATCCACTGGCGATCGCCTCTTAACGGAAATTATCCGTCAAGTGTCCCCCCGTTTAACCTACAAAGTACAGCAGGATTTTCACCAGGAAAAGGGTTTGCCCCTACCGCCCAAAAGCGGTCGTTATTTCCAGCGAGTCAAACCAGCGGGGGAGGATCAATTTGAACCAGAGATGGAAACGGAAGTCGAATCTTAATCTGTCCTGACCAAACGGTTAGGGGGGATTACTAAATTATCTTAAAGATCAACAGACCAATTTTTTAGTGCCAATGGCCATGCCCCTTGTCCAATCAATGAAAAAACCCCTACCTATTCTGCTCGGTTTATTGGGGCTAGGGATCTTGGTGGTGGGAATTTTTGCCTACCGTTCGGCCTATGGCCCTTCCCGCCAGTCAGAATTGGATAAATACACGGTCATGGCGACGGAGTCTCCCCTGGAGGTGGAAATTAAGGCCAGTGGGACCGTTCAACCCCAACAAACCGTCAACATTAGCCCCAAAGCCCCCGGCCGTTTACTGCGACTTTTTGTGGAACAGGGGGATGTGGTTAAAAAAGGCGATCGCATTGCGGTGATGGAAAATCAAGAGTTTTTTGCCGACGGTAAGCAATCAGAAGCCCGTTTACAGGAGGCGATCGCCAGGTATGAACAAGCTCGCATCAGAATTCCGGCTGAAATTGACCAACTGCGGGCCCAAGTGAATCAGGGTCGTACCCGCATTGCCCAGGCCCGCTCCCAATTGGCCAGTGCCCAGGCTCGTTTGGAACAAGCCCAATCCCGCATTCCCAGTAACATTGACCAACTCCAAGCCCAGGTGGCTTCGGCCCAGTCCCGCCTCAAGCTGGCGGAAAACCGTCGCAATCGTAATCAAAGCCTCCTCCAGGAAGGGGCCATTACCCAGGATCAGTATGATGAACTTTCCAATGAATTTTTAAACGCCCAGGCCAATTTATTTGAAGCCCAAAGTCGCCTCAATAATGCCAAAACCATCGCCTCCCCAGAAGTGGGGCAGATTGAGCAAGAAATTATCCAACTCCAAGGGGCGATCGCCGAAGCAGAACAGGGGCTAGTGGACCAAATGTCCCAACTGCAACAACGACAGGCCACCGCCGAAACGGAATTGGCCACTCTCCAAGCCGCCGCTTCCCAGGCAGAAGCCCAATTACTGCGGAGCAAAATTGCCTATGAAGATACCTTCATTTTGGCCCCCTTTGACGGCATCATCACCCAAAAATTTGCCACAGTGGGTTCCTTTGTTACTCCCACCACCTCGGCTTCCAGTACAGCTTCCGCTACCTCCACTTCCATTGTGGCTTTAGCCCAGGGTTTAGAAGTGGTGGCCAGGGTACCTGAAGTTGACATTTCCGCTCTCCGTCCGGGGCAAATGGTGGACATTGTGGCCGACGCCTTTCCTAACGAAGTTTTTACGGGCCGGGTAATCCGGGTTGCCCCCGAAGCCATTGTGGAAAATAATGTCACTTCCTTTGAGGTCACCATTGGTTTAACCACGGGCCAGGGACAATTGCGCTCCAAGATGAACGTGGACGTGGTCTTCAAGGGGGATAGGTTGACCGATGCTTTAACTGTGCCCACCGTGGCCATTGTGACTGTGGGGGGGAGAACCGGGGTCATGGTGCCCGATGCAGAGGATAAGCCCCAGTTTAAGCCTGTCACCATTGGCCTCGTGTTGGACGACAAAACCCAAATTCTCAGAGGACTAGGGCCCAGGGAACGGGTGTTTATTGATTTGCCAGAGGGGAGCGAGGATGCCCTCAAGCCGCCGGAAGACTCCAGTGAATCCGGCAATTAACCAAGCCAAACACCCTCAAACGTCAAGGGAGCCCCAAGTCGGCTCCTTTTTTCATGGCGACGTCTAACGACAAAAAAACTTCTTGTCAACTTTAGTTTACAAAAATTTACAAAGCTGTTACATTTATTTACATAAGGCAAAGGAAGTCTCCCTAGGGAGCAAGCCAATGCCCCAGGAATGATTATTTTTCTTGATTATCTGTAGGAATTTAGGAGTCACTGCCATGTTCGCCCCCATCGTTATTTTGGTTCGTCAACAGTTGGGCAAAGCTAAGTTCAATCAGGTCCGTGGCAAGGCGATCGCCCTCCATTGCCAGACCATCACCAATTTCTGTAACTGGGTGGGCATCGATGCCAAAAAGCGTCAAAATTTAATCCGTTTGGCTAAATCCAACGGCAAAACCCTGGGTTTATTGGCCTAAGTCTTTATTGCTGACCGTTATTACCAAACTGAGTCGGTCCAGGTCTTTTGAGATTGACATTCACTGATCCGGCTCTCCCCCATAACTTTCCTAGAAATCCCCCCCTAACTCTCTACGTCCATGGGGGGATTGCTTTGTGTGGATATGGAACACCTCTGACTTGCGGAGAAAACAGTCACAATCTTCCCAGGCCGAAAGCAGGGATAATACCCTTGGTGGCAACCGCAGCAATTGACCGGAGGCGTTATGAAGAGTTTATGGGATGACCAGGAAGCAAACCAATATCAGGGGGATTTACCCCAACGGGTTTATACATCCCGTTTGCTGGGTCGGGAGTCGTCCCTGGTGCTCCATGGCGGCGGCAATACCTCGGTGAAATGTCAAGTAACTAATTTGGTGGGGGAAAAGGAAGACATTCTCTATGTCAAGGGTAGTGGTTGGGATTTGGCCACCATTGAGGAAGCGGGGTTTGCCCCGGTGAGAATGCCCCATTTGCTCAAACTATCTAAGTTGACGGCATTATCCGATCGCCAGATGGTCAATGAATTAAAGACCCAGATGACCCTGGCCACTGCCCCTAGCCCTTCGGTGGAAACCATTCTCCACGCCATTTTACCGTTTAAATATGTGGACCATACCCACGCTGATGCGGTGGTAACCATTACCAATACGGCCAATGGAGAAGAAAGAATTCGAGAAATCTACGGCGATCGCCTGGTAATTATTCCCTATGTGATGCCGGGGTTTGATTTAGCTCGGGTGTGCGCCCAAAGATTTGCCGCCGAAGCCCACGGGGGAACAGTGGGCATGGTGTTAATGAATCATGGCATTTTTTCCTTTGGGGCCACCGCGAGGGAAGCTTATGAAGGCATGATCAGTTTAGTGAATGAAGCGGAAGAATATCTCAAAAATCAAGGAGTCTGGCAGATTGACTATGGTCAACCCCAAAAATCTGCCCAGGAACAACGACAGGTTCTGGCCCAATTACGCTGTGACGCCAGCAAAATAGCTGGATTTCCCCTGGTAATGCGGCAATATCAAGACGAAGCTAGTTTAAGCTTTGCACAAAGACCCGATTTAGCCACCATTAGCCAGCAAGGCCCCGCTACCCCAGATCACGTTATTCGCACCAAACGCCTACCCCAATTAGGTCGGGACGTAGGGGATTATGCCCAGCAATATCGACAGTATTTTCAGCGCAACGACGGCAAAGGTGGGGAAACTAAAACCATGCTCGACCCAGCCCCCCGCATTATCCTTGATCCAGAACTGGGCATGCTTACCCTAGGTACTTCTGCTAAAAGTGCGGCGATCGCCGGGGATATTTATCAGCACACCATAGCAATTATCCAGCGGGCCACAGGATTAGGCGGTTACCAAGCTTTGCCAGAGTTGGACATTTTTGCGGTGGAATATTGGGATTTGGAGCAGGCCAAATTAAAACAAGCTGGCAATCCTCCCATGTTTGCAGGGGAAGTGGCCCTAGTGACGGGGGGAGCCTCCGGCATTGGTAAAGCTTCCGTTGCCCAATTACTGAAACAAGGGGCGGCGGTGATTGCGTTAGATATTCAACCCAGTATCAAAGATATTTATCATCGTCCCGACTTTATTGGCATTGAATGCGACCTCACGGATACCAATGCTTTTAAACAAGCTCTGGAGCAGGGCATAGCCCAATTTGGCGGTCTGGATATGCTGGTGCTGAATGCGGGTATTTTTCCCGTGGCCCGGGCGATCGCCGAATTATCTACGCTGGAATGGCAAAAGGTTTTAAACATTAATTTAGACGCCAATTTAACTCTGTTGCGGGAGTGTTATCCCCTGTTAAAGTTAGCTCCCAGGGGAGGCCGGGTGGTGGTAATTGGTTCTAAAAATGTGGCTGCACCGGGGCCAGGTTTAGCGGCTTATTCAGCGTCAAAAGCGGCCTTAAATCAGTTAATGCGGGTGGCAAGTTTAGAATGGGCTAAGGACAATATTCGTTTGAATACTATTCATCCTAATGGGGTATTTGATACAGGTTTTTGGACAGAGGAAGTGCTAGAAGCCAGGGCACAACATTACGGTTTAACAGTGGAAGAATACAAAGCTAATAATTTACTGAAAGTAGAAGTTACCAGTGAAGATGTGGCGGCATTAGTCACAGCCATGGCTAGTCCCTTATTTAGTAAAATCACTGGTGCTCAGTTACCTTTAGATGGCGGCAATGATCGAGTTATTTAGGCAAGAATTATGAATAGAAGATTAGTAGAATCTTTGGCAGAGGCAATTATTGCATTACCAGTGGAGGATTATAGTTTATTTCAAAATACCCTAATGGCAAAGATGATCAAAAAAACACCAGGGGTATGCGGTGGTCATGCCTGTATTCGAGATACCCGCATTGCAGTCTGGACAATTATCTCTCTAATAAATCAGGGAAGTACAGATGGTGAGCTAATAGCTGATTTTCCTGGATTAACAGTCTTTGATTTATTGACCATCAAAGAATACTACCAATCTCATCAGCAGGAAATTGATAATCTTATTTATTTCCAGAGTCAAGAAAACTCTAATGATTAGACTCTATAGCAACGAAAACTTATCCCTAGGTTTAGTTAATCAACTGCGTCAACTAGGTTACAATGTTTTGACTTCCTATGATGCAGGGAGGGCCAACCAAAGAATTACTGATTTATCTGTTTTAAAGGACGCAACCGCTAATGGACGTTGTGTAATCACGTTTAATCGGGATGATTTTATTAAATTACATTTGAGTGGCATAGAACACAGAGGTATAATAATTTGTAAAGAAGATCGAGACCAGATTGGGCAAGCAGCAATAATTCACGATTTCTTAACTGATCAAAAAACTTTAAATAATCGCTTAATCAGAATATTAGAACAAAATCAACCGGGATTGAAGCAACCACAATTTACGGTTAGAGAATATTATCATAGTTAAAAATACATCTGATGTCTCAATTTAAAACCATTGCAACAGTTGCGATTATTTTTTACCGCTCCCACTACTTATCAGGTAACACTACTCCCATTGATGCTATTTACCAAGCTTTAGAAAAATATAATTTAAATCCCCTTGCTATCTATGTTTCTTCCCTACGGGAGCCGGACGTACAAGCAGAAGTCTTAGCTGTTTTAGACAATTTGAGTCAGCCTTTAGGCGCTATTTTAAATACCACTAGTTTTTCCCTGGCTAAGTTACAAAGACAGGTTGGTAATCTCGAAACCATTCCCCTCTGGCAAAAACTGAATGTCCCGGTGCTCCAGGTAATTCTTAGCGGTGGCGATCGCCAACAATGGCAGGAAGGGACGCGGGGACTGAACCCACGGGACTTAGCTATGAATGTGGCTTTGCCGGAGGTGGACGGCAGAATTATCACCAGGGCAATTTCTTTTAAAGCGATGGCAACTCGTCATCCCCAACTGGAAACGGAAGTGGTAATTTATGAGCCTGTGCCAGATCGGATTGAGTGGGTAGCAGAGCTAACTAAAAATATTATTAATTGTGCCCAAACTAAAATTTCCCAACGGAAAGTCGCCCTAATTTTAGCGAATTATCCCAACAAAGATGGTCGTTTAGCTAATGGGGTGGGGCTAGATACTCCTGCTAGTTGTTTGCAGATTTTAGAAGCTTTAAAAAATGCTGGTTATACTCTTGACCTAATTCCCCAGGATACTAACACTTTAATTAAACAATTAACCCAAGGGGTAACTAATGACCAGGAATTAGGCCCATATCGAGCTGTTCATCAAACCATTGCCACAGAAAAAGTATGGCAGTTTTTTCAAAATTTACCCCAGCCTGTACAACAGACCATGACAGAGCGTTGGCAGGATAGGGAAAGTTGGGATAACTTACCGGATCAATTTGCCATTAGTGGCATCCAATTGGGTAATGTTTTTGTCGGTATTCAACCGGCCCGGGGCTATGACTTTGATCCTAGTTTGAATTACCATGCACCGGATTTAGAACCTACTCTCCATTATCTGGCTTTTTATCTTTGGTTGCGCCAAGAATTTCAAGCTCAGGCAGTAACTCATTTAGGTAAACACGGCAATTTGGAATGGCTACCGGGTAAAAGTGTTGTTTTATCTGACCATTGTTATCCAGAAATTGCCCTAGGAACCTTGCCTAATTTTTATCCCTTTATTGTCAACGATCCAGGGGAAGGAACCCAAGCTAAACGCCGTAGTCAAGCCTGTATTATTGATCATTTAACTCCTCCTTTAACTAGGGCAGAATTATATGGTGATTTGGAGAAATTAGAGGCTTTAATTGATGAATATTATGAAGCCCAAGCCTTGGATCCAACTCGTGTTAAGACCATTGGCGATCGCCTCAGGAAACTATTTGAGGAAAGTCACCTCCAGAAAGATTTAGGATTACAACCACCAGAGCTAAAAGATTTAAATCCCCTATTAACTTCGGCAGATAGTTATCTGTGTGAACTAAAGGAAGCCCAAATTCGGGATGGTTTACATATTCTTGGTCAAACTCCCCAGGGGGAACAGTTGCGGGATTTAGTAATTAGCATTGCCCGATCGCCGTCCTATCAAAGACTTGGTTTAACCCAGGCGATCGCCCTTGATTTAGGAGTAGAGTTTGATCCAGTTTTAGATGACCCCAAAGAGCCATGGCAGTTATCCACCACTATGGCGATGCAGTTGGAACAATGGGGATTGGGTAAACTGATTGAACCATTTAAATCCTGTCGTATAGGGGGACAGGTGATTGAAATTTTAGAAGAAATTGCAAAGGAATTAGTGGGAAATTTACTTGAAGGAATAACTGCAGATAAAACAGTCAATTTATTTTCCCAAAATCCCCATAGTAAAACCAAGTTTAATCTTGATTATATTAGAGAAGTTCTTCTACCACTGCTCCACCAAACTCCCCAAGAAATCACCAATTTAATCCGGGGTTTAAATGGTGAATATATTGCCAGTGGCCCAGCGGGAGCACCTAGTCGGGGTCGACCTGATGTATTACCGACGGGACGGAATTTTTATTCAGTGGATATTCGGGCCATTCCCACAGAAACGGCCTGGGATATTGGCCGTCGGGCCGCCGAAACCTTGATTGAAAAGTACACCCAAGACCAGGGAGAATATCCCCAAACCCTAGCCATTTCCATTTGGGGCACTTCCACCATGCGCACAGGCGGGGATGACATTGCCCAGGTTCTGGCCCTGTTGGGAGTACAGCCAGTGTGGGACGGCCCTTCCCGTCGCATTATTGATTTTGAAATTTTGCCCCTTACCGTACTAAAACGACCCCGGGTGGATGTGACTGTCAGAATTTCTGGATTCTTTCGGGATAGTTTCCCCAACTTAGTGGAGTTTCTCCACCAGGCGATCGCCGCTGTGAGTCAATTGGATGAACCGGAAGCGATGAATCCTTTAGCAGCAAAAGTTAAGCAAGAAACAAAGCAATGGCAACAATTAGGTTTACCGATGGAGGAAGCCGTCACTAAAGCAACCTATCGTATTTTTGGCTCTAAGCCAGGGGCCTACGGAGCGGGTTTACAAGGATTAATTGAGGCGCAAAATTGGCAAGATGATAGTGATTTAGCCAGGGCCTATCTCAATTGGAGTTGCTATGCCTACGATCGCCAGGGCGTTGGCCACAATCAACCGGAAGTATTTGAGCAGCGGCTAAAAAATCTCCAAATTGTTTTGCATAACCAAGACAATCGAGAACACGACTTACTGGACTCCGATGATTATTATCAATTCCAAGGGGGATTAACGGCGGCGGTGCGGTCATTAACAGGGCAAAATCCCACCGTTTATTTTGGAGATAATGCCAACCCTGCCCAGCCCAAAGTTAAGTTATTAAGCCAAGAAATTGCCAAGGTTTACCGTTCCCGAGTAGTCAATCCCAAATGGATCACCGGGGTGATGCGCCATGGCTATAAGGGAGCGTTTGAAATGGCAGCCACTTTAGATTACCTCTTTGCCTACGATGCCACTACCCATTGTGTAGAGGATTTTATGTATGCGGGGGTGGCCCAAGCATATCTGCTCGATGACAAGGTGCAGCAATTTATCCAACAGCATAATCCTTGGTCCTTAAGGGACATGGCGGAAAGGCTATTGGAAGCTCACCAACGACAACTCTGGGGCAATGTTGACAGCGAATTACTAGACCAACTACGGGCGATCGCCCATGGTGCGGAAGAAATTTTGGAAAATAGTCAAATCTACCCTAGGCAAGAAAAGCTGAAATAAATTAGGTAGATATTGAATGGTGTAAATAGTCACCATTGTTTAGTATTCGATTAGCCTAGCCTGTTCAAACAGTTTAACCAAAGGTATGTCCATGGCAATCACCGCATTTACCCTGGGAGACTTTTTCCAAGCCAATGGCTATATGCCCCATGGCCATTGCTACCTTTGGCAAACTCCCCTGGTTTGGCTCCATGTCACCGCCGATTTCTTCACGGCGATCGCCTACTATTCTATCCCCGTCATTCTGCTGTACTTCCTGCGTAAGCGACAGGATATTCCCTTTCCCAACATTATTTTTTTATTTGGGGCCTTTATTCTGTGTTGTGGCACCAGTCATTTTTTTGACATTGTTACCCTCTGGTATCCCATCTATTGGGTATCCGGTGCAATTAAAGCTTCCATGGCGATCGCTTCCGTCATCACCGTCTCTGAATTAATTAAAATTGTACCCAATGCTCTGAACTTAAAATCTCCCACAGAATTGGCCAGCCTTAATCTTGCCCTTAATCAAGAAATTAAAGAAAGACAAACAGCCGAAATAGCGCTACAAGAATTAAACAATCATCTTGAAAAAAGGGTAGAGGACCGGACTACTCAATTAGCAAAAATCAATCAACAGTTAGAACAGGAAATTCAGGATAAAACCCAAGCAAAAGAAGCCCTAGAAAAAAACAAAGACCAACTAGCGCAATTAGCCGCCATTGTGGAATCTTCCCAGGATGCCATTATTAGCAAAACTCTAGATGGAATAATCACTAGCTGGAACGAATCCGCCGAAAGATTATTTGGCTATACGGCTGAAGAAATGATTGGCACCCATATCACCAAGCTGATTCCTGAAGATTTAATCATAGAAGAGGATCTCATTTCTGAATGTATTCGCCAGGGTCAGAGGATTAATACCTACGAAACTCAAAGACAGCGCAAGGATGGCAGTAAAATTGATGTTGCCCTGACCATTTCTCCCATTCGAGATGAACACGGAAAGGTGGTGGGAGCGTCTAAAATCGCGCGGGATATTACCGCCAGATTGGAGGTGGAAAATGCCCTACGGGAAAGTCAACATTTCATTGAAAAATTAGCCAATTATTCTCCCCAAATTCTATACATTTTAGATCCCATTGCCTGGAAAAATATTTATGTTAATTATCAGTCTTTAGAAATCCTAGGCTACACCCCAGAGGAATTTAAAAATGGTGGCACCGAGTTGTTATTAGATATTATCCATGGCGATGATTTATCCACCCTCTATGAAAATCAAAACTTTTGGCAAACTGCCCAGGAAGGTCAGATTTTAACCACCGAATATCGTATGCGGCACAAAAATGGGTCTTGGCGATGGTTACGTTCCAGGGAAGTGGTTTTTGCTCGAGATGACTATGGCCAAGTTACCAAGGTTTTGGGTACAGCCCAGGATATCAGTGACAGTAAAAAGCAGGAGCAAAAACTTTATGAACAGGGGCGCCGGGAGTTACTACTAAGGCAGATTACCCAACGCATTCGCCAATCTTTAGATTTACCAACTATTTTTGAAACGGTGGTGCAGGAAATTCGTCAATTTTTAGAGGCGGATCGAGTGGTAATTTTTCAGTTTGCATCAGCTACAAATTTTGCCATTGGGGATATTGTGGCAGAATCAGTATTACCCCCTTTTCAATCTCTCCTCAATCAAACTATTGAAGAAACTTGCTTTAGTAGCAATTACGCCCACAAATATCAACAGGGTAGAATCCAAGCCATTGAGGATATTTATCAATCTACTTTACAGCCATGTCATATTGATTTTTTAGCCGGTTTACAAGTGAGGGCTAACTTGGTTTTACCATTGGTCAATGACGCAGTTTTATGGGGCTTACTCTGCATCCATCAGTGTGATCAGACTCGACTTTGGGAACCAACGGAAATCGACTTGCTTAAGCAGATAACTAACCAGTTTGAAATCGCAATTCAGCAGGCCATTTTATATGAGCAGGCCCAACAGGAACTAGCTTCAAAAAATCATCTTTTTGTTCAGTTAACCAATGAGTTGCAACAGAAAAAAGTTTTACTCAAAGAAATTCATCATCGGGTTAAAAATAATTTACAAATCATGTCTAGTTTGCTTTATCTGCAATTTAGTAAAGCATCTCCAATGGTGCAAAAGTTAAGTGAAGAATATCAAAATCGTATTCAGTCCATGGCCCTTATCCATGAGCAACTATATCGCAGTGAAGACTTGGCCAATATTGATTTCAATGAATATCTCAAAAATTTAATCCATAACATTTGCCAAAGCTATGGTTTTCACCAGGGAGATATTAGTATAAAACTTTTGGTTGAGCAAGTTAAAGTGCCCCTAGAACAATCTATTCCTTTGGGGTTGATTATTCAAGAATTAGTGTCTAATGCTTTAAAACATGCTTTTCCCACCGCAGTTGGAGAAATTTCAATTCAGTTTACCTCAGTGGAAAATCATTATAGTCTCCAAGTACAAGACAACGGAGTGGGGGTATCCAAGGAGATTGACTTGGAAAATACTGATAGCTTGGGTATGCAACTTATTTACAGTCTTACCGAGCAACTGCAGGGAGAATTGCATTATCAATATGCCGACGGCGCTAAATTTGCCTTGCAATTTTCAATTTAGTTGGCTTGCTTAATCACCAAAAAAGCTACCAGAAATCAAAATTATTTGGTTGGTATTATGAGAAGTAAGGTGTTAATTGTGGAGGATGAACGACTGGTGGCCCAGCACATTGCGCAGTTGTTAAAGAGCGATGGTTATGAAGTTTGTGCGATCGCCAGTGATGGAGCAACGGCGCTGAAAAAAATTGCTGAATTTTACCCAGATTTAATTTTGCTAGATATTCGCATTAAAGGGGAGATTGACGGAGTAGAGGTGGCTGAGCGGATTAAATCTCTCTATTCCATTCCCATTGTTTATCTCACAGCTTTTTCCGACGGCGAAACCCTGGAGCGGGCCCAGAAAACCAATCCCCAGGGCTATGTGATCAAGCCCTTTAGGCGACAACAACTGATCTCTACACTGGCGATCGCCATGGCTAACCATCAACAGCAAGAAAAACCAGAGGAAGACAATCTCTCCGTATCAACGGGGCATTATCGCCTGCAACCGACCTTGGACTATATCCAAGAACACCTCGACCAAGGCATTACCGTTGAGTTTCTGGCCGGGGCGATCGGCATGAGCACAGCCTACTTTTGTCGCTTTTTCCAAAAGGAAATGGGGTGTTCACCCTACCAATTCATTATTCAACAACGGGTTGAGCGAGCCAAAATAATATTACTGGAAAGGGAATTGCCCATTAGCGAAGTCGCGTTGAGATGTGGCTTCAGCTCCCACAGTCAGCTTAACTACCATTTTCGTAACCTGTTGGGCATTACCCCGAAGGAATATCGCAGTCGTTAGCGTTTCCTAGGTAAAACCCACGCAAAAAAATAAAATTGATGTCAAAAATCAACTAGTTTGTCAAAAATTGACCAAGACAGATCTGGGAATTTTCCTAGGATAGATTTGTGCTGGTGATCGGCGGGCTGTAGATGCCATCGGCTCAACTCCCGGCGTTGCCAAGGATTAGACCCATTCCTACCCGCTTATTTTTTAGGCAAGCTTTTGCAAGTTTGAATCCTAACTCACATTTTTAGGTCTGGGTCTTAGATATCGATTTCCTTCGACCCCAGGGCCTTGGCGAGCGAGATCCATGTTTTGGTGCCTTGACTAGCAACGAACACCAGCCGTTTTCCTTGAATCCTTCTGTGGTCAGTCCTAATGGTCACCATTTGGTGCAACACCTAGGGAGCCGAGAATTTTCTCCTATGTCAACCCCAGTCAACAGTTGAAATGGGGGAACTTCTCGCCCTTAGTTCTTCCCCCGGCAATGGTATCGACTGAGCACTGTCCTTATTTATCCTCCAAAGCTTGCAAAGGAGTTTCCCATGACCGCCGTAATCACCCGCCAAATTCCTAGCGAATTCCTGCAAACCTTAATTAAGGAAAAGGCCACCGGGAGACTGACGGTGCAGAATCCCCTTGATGAGTTGGTCACCTGGCAGGTTTATCTTGGCAAAGGGAAAATTAATTTTGCTAACAGTGGCGTGGGGGGGATGCAAAGGGTCAGGTATCTTCTGGGTAATTATCTGAATGAGAATAAAATTAGCCTACCTCCCAAAATTACAGACGACTATAAATATATCTGTGACCTTTGGAAACAGGAAGTAATTTCCTTTCAGCAAATCCGCTCGATTCTAACTCAGTTTGCCCAGGAAGCATTGGTTCATTTTTTGGCCATTCCCGTTACCCAATGTTATTTTGATCAAGACGATAGCATTAAGGACCTATTTCTTAATTTAGAATTGGCAAAAACCACCCAATCTGTGGAACATAAGATTAGATACTGGGGAGAACTATATCCTCAGATCAATTCGCCTTTTCAGCGCCCCTTGGTGGAAAATTGGCAAGAAGTAAAAACCATGCTGAATTTGAGCTATCGCCGCAGTGAACAGTGGTGTGAGCATCTCTTGGAGGGATTTAAAAATCTCTCTTGTTTATATGAGCTAGCCCGCAAAACAAACAGCAGTGTTTTAGAGTTAGCCTTGTTATTTTATCCGCGGATTAAGTCAGGGGAAATCAAAATGTTGCCCTATCAAGAAATTTCAGTTGATGATACCAACCTACCGGTGGTAATTTCCGTTAATAATCGACCCTCTGTGCAGCAAGTTGTGCGAGAAACATTGGGCCAGCGGGGTTTTAAAGTCGTTTGCATTGACGACCCCTGCCACGCTTTAGCGGCCGCCATTAGTCATAATCCCCAGTTAATTCTAATTGATGCGGACATGCCGGGGATCAGTGGCTATGAACTCTGTCGTTTGCTGCGAAAATCTTCCGCGGTGAAGGAAACTCCCATTATTCTACTCAATCAAAATGATGGGGTAATGGAGCAAATTCAAGGACGTATAGCTAAGGCTTCTGGACAGATCAATAAACAGTTTTTATCCCAAGAGTTGCTGCAGGTTAGGAAAGACTATTTGGATTCTGCCCCAGCTCTTTGCCCCTAGGAAAAGTTTCTGAGTTTGTGATACATTTCCCTATTATGGAGTGATTTCCAATTTGTCTGGGGTTTGTTGCTGTGGTTTTAAACCGTTTAGCGTTGGCTGGCCTATGGTTGGCATTGGTGATTTTTGCCTTTGGTTTTGCTCCCCCCAGTGATCCCCAAACCTTAGCTTTAATCAAGGCCCTTTCCCTTGGTCGATGGCAGGACATTAATCCGGTTATTATTGCTCTGTTCAACCTGATGGGAATCTGGCCCATGGCCTATGCTGCCATGTTAATCGGCGATCGCCAGGGGAGAAAATTTCCGGCTTGGCCCTTTGTGGCAGGGTCATTCTTTTTGGGGGCTTTTGCCCTACTGCCCTATTTAGTTATCTGGCCGCCCCCGACACAAACCGATTCCCAGACATCGAACTCGGCACCATCAAAAGTGGCTAAATTCTGGCGCTCTCCCTGGTTGGGGCGAATTTTATTCCTGTTGGCGATCGCCTGTGCGATTGGGGCAGTGCTTCTGGGGGATTGGGGCGATTATTGGCAACAACTACAAACAAACCAATTCATTGCCGTGATGAGCAGTGATTTTCTCTGTTTGACCCTGGCCTTTCCCCTGTTACTAGCCCAGTATCTCCACCGTGGGCAAGGAGTCCGCTCCCTACCAGTCTCTCTTATGGCCATGGTGCCCTTGTTTGGTGCTTTAGCTTATTTGAGTGTGCGCCGAGACTACAAAGTTACAGAGCAGAATTTTTAACCATCGGCCTTGGCATTGAGATAGTCCACCAAAGCCCTCAACCCCAAACGATAACTATTCAGCCCAAAGCCACAAATTTGCCCGATCGCCACTGGGGCAATGTGGGAAATATGGCGAAATGATTCCCGCTGATGAATATTACTCAGATGCACTTCCACACAGGGGAGTTGTACCGCCGCTAAGGCATCCCGGAGAGCAATGCTGGTGTGGGTATAGGCCGCCGCATTAAAAACAATGCCGTGGTAATTACCCAGGGCATTATGGATGGCACTAACTAATTCCCCTTCCCCATTAGACTGAAAAGTGGCCACTTCTATCCCTAAATCCACCCCGTCTTTTTGGAGATAATGATTAATTTCCCCTAAGGTGAGGGAGCCATAAATCCCCGGTTCCCGTTGGCCCAACAAATTCAAATTGGGGCCATGGAGCACCAATACTTTCCACACAGTCGACATATTTCTACTAGCCAGTTAACTTCCCTTTAACGGCGGGAACGGCGATCGTTGACGGGAATGGGAATTAGTTCCGGCTCCGGTTCCCCCTGGGGGCCGAGCAAGCCTTCGATCAACTTCTGGGCCAGTTCTCTAAGTTTATCGAGCAGTCTTTCTAAATAGTCCATTACCAAGGACGACTCCTGTGATGATGTCTAACTGAACCCCGACGGAATAAGCACCACCAAATCTGTTTAATAAAGTCACAGCTTAAGGTGCTAGCCACAAACCTGGGGCAAAACCCTAGGCAGTGATCCCGGGTCAGACCATATTTGGCCAAGGCTCAGAATGTATGAGGGGGCTAGGGAAATTTATTTTTAGCCCATGGGAACAGCCTAACACAATTTTTTCGGACAGAGATCCATCAGTTTTTAGCCAATCTTAACCATTGACCGGCGATTTTTTGCCAGTCCAAAATGGTTGGAACCGCATGGGGATAACGTATATTGGGGGGTGTCGTTTCGCCCCGGGAGTTGCCATGACAGAGGTCACTACGACTGTTCGACTCAATCCTGACCGAGAAGAATTACAAGGATTAGTGCGGGCCCAGATTGAAACTCTCCTCGAAACTTCCCAATTCGATGCGGCTAAAACCATTCTTACCCCTGTGCAACCGGCGGATATTGCCGATGTCATCGAGTCTCTCCCCAGTCGGCTCCAGGTACTTGCCTTTCGCTTACTCTCCAAAAATGAGGCGATCGATGTTTATGAACATTTAGCCCCCCCGGTGCAGGAATCCCTCCTGGAGGATTTTAAACATCCTGAAGTACTGGAAATTTTTAACCAAATGTCCCCCGACGACCGGGTGAGATTATTGGATGAGCTTCCGGCCAAGGTGGTAAGGCAACTGTTTAAGCACCTCAGCAACGAAGAACGCAAAGCCACCTCCCTGCTATTAGGCTATAAACCGGAAACCGCTGGTCGGATCATGACCACGGAATATGTTTCCCTCAAGGAAGATTACACCGCCAGCCAAGCCCTAGACCGCATCCGCCACATTGCCACTAGCTTTGAAACCATTTACGTCCTCTACGTCACCGATGATTCCCGTCGTCTCACCGGCACCCTTTCCCTGCGTAATTTGGTCATGGCTAGGCCGGAGGAGTATATCGCCCAAATTATGGTACCTGACGTGGTTTCCGTCCACACCAACACGGACCAGGAGGAGGTGGCCCGCACCATCCAGCACTACGACTTTTTGGCGGTGCCCGTGGTGGACTCGGAGCAAAGACTAGTGGGCATTGTCACCGTGGACGATGTGATTGATATTTTGGAGGAGGAAGCAACGGAGGATATCTATACCGCTGGGGGGGTGCAATCCCAGGGGGATGACTATTTTAAAAGCAGTTTAATGACTGTGGCCCGGAAGCGGGTGGTGTGGTTATTTATTCTTTTAATCACCAATACCCTTACCAGTCAGGTGATTCATTCCCAAGAGGATGTGTTGCAAAAAACTATCACGTTGGCGGCCTTTATTCCCTTGCTCATTGATGCGGGGGGCAATGTGGGGGCCCAATCTTCCACGGTGGTCATCCGGGGCTTAAATACGGAGGATGTACGACTGACCCAAGTTTTACCGGTAATTGTCAGGGAAGGGGGAGCCGGCGCTTTGTTGGGCTTGATGCTGGGTATTGTGGTAACGGTGTGGGCCTATTTTCTCCAAGGGGATTGGTTGGTGGCCATTACAGTGGGCAGTAGTTTATTCATTATTTCTCTGTTGGCGGCCTTTGCGGGGGGCGGCTTACCCTTTTTGTTTAAGTCAATGAAGCTAGATCCGGCTTTGATGTCGGCTCCTTTTATCACTACGGCGGTGGATGTGTTGGGGGTGGCTATTTACCTGCTCATTGCCCGCTCTTTGTTGGGAATTTAGGGTCTGGTGCTTACCAATGGACTGTTTGCCTCTCCTGCACCACCCGTTCGTAAATAGCGGCGGTTTCTCCGGCTAGCTTAGACCAATTGAATCGTATGCCCAAATCCTCATAGGCCGCTTCCACCAATTGTTTGGCTAGGGAAGGATTGGAGAGAATTTCCAGGATGCCATAGGCGAGGGAGTCGGGATTGTTGGTTTGGGTAACTATGCCGGTGCTATGGTGACGCACCACTTCTGCCAACCCGCCGGTATTGGATACCACCACTGGCACCCGGGCGGCAAAGCTTTCTAGGGCCACAATGCCAAAGGGCTCGTACAAACTGGGAAAAACGGCACAGTCGGCAATGGTTTGGAATTTATCTAAATCTTCGTCGGACATGAAGCCGGTGAAAAAGCAATGTTCCCAAATGCCTAAGTTCCAGGCTAACTGCTTGAGGCGATCGGTATTGCCCCCACCGATGATGACGAATTTTACCTGATTGTCCAGGGATTCTAAGACTTGAGGAGCGGCGGTTAATAGTACAGAAATGCCTTTTTCGTAGGTCATGCGGCCGACGTAGTAAACAATTTTTTCCCCGTCTCTGGCAAATTTACGGCGAAAGTTTGGGTAATCAAAACCTGGGCGGCGGTGCTTTTTTTCGGGGCGGATGCCGTTGTAAATTACGTCAATTTTGTCCCAGGGGGTACCAAAGGCCCTTTCTAGCTCGTGGCGCATGTAGTTACTGCAAACGATGACTCGCCAACCGTTGTAGATCAGGATCCCTTCTTTGCCGGCAATGTAGCGTTGGGTGTCGTTGTACAGTCCGTTATAGCGTCCGTATTCGGTGGCATGGATAGTTACCACCAGGGGAATTTTGCCATGGTGCTTGAGGTTAATGGCCGCATCTCCCACTAACCAATCATGGGCGTGGATGACGTCAAATTCTTCTTTTTGCCGGAGTAGTTCTTGCCCTTGGTGTTCCATGGCATGGTTCATGTTATCCACCCAATGGAAAAAGTCGTTGCTGGGGGGCACCGGTACCCGATAGACGTGAATGCCATCCACTATTTCCTGGGGTAAGCTTTCCTCTGTGGCCACCGTGATTAGGTGGATTTCATAGCCCTGCTGAACCAATTCCGGGTAGAGTTCTGCCACATGGCGAGCAATGCCACCGACAATGCGGGGGGGGAATTCCCAAGCTAGCACCAGAATTTTCATGGCTGTGACAAATTTTTGTGAGTGCATGGAGGGGAAGACGGCGATCGGGGCCATTGGTGTCGTGGGCACTCTAAAACATTATGCGCAATCTTGGCGTGGTCATACTGCCGAATTTTCCCCTAGGGATAATGAAATCATGGATTTTGGCCACTGCAATGGGCTTTTTAGTTCCTGCCTAACCGCTGAAAACCTGGAAAGATCGACACTAAATGTCCAGAGATTCCACCCAGCCAGTAAACTTGCCATAGGAACTTTTTCAATCTGTGTCAGGGAGGCGAGTGTGGACGATACTTACCAAGGCTATATTAATCGGGTGGCGCCCCAGACCTTGGCGATCGCCTACGAGCAACAATTGGTCAATGCCCAGGGTTCACCTAAGTTTGACCAAGGGCAACCGGTACCTTTTCCTGGCTTCAGTGTGGTAACGCCGATCGCCGCCGATGATCAAATCAATCAAAGCTTTTATGGCCATCTAACCACTGTGCAGAGCCAGGTGGGGGAAATTTTGGAGGAGAGTTTGGTGGCGGTGCCCCCGCCTAGTTTGCATCTCACAGTGGCGGATTTAATTTGGGACGGCCCCTACCAGGCCCTCCGTCGCCATAACCCAGATTTTGAAAAACAACTCTGTAGCTGTTTACAACATTCCTTTGCCGATCATCAACATCAGTCAGGGCAATACACCGGCTGTCATTGGCAGGTGCTGGGATTGTTAGTGTTGCCCCGTTCCCTGGGGGTGGTTTTGGTGCCCCAACGGGAGGCGGATTATGAACCGATGCTCAAAGTACGAAGGGCCATTTTCCAAAATCCCACCCTGATCGGTTTGGGTATTGAGCAGCAATACCGTTACACCGCCCACATCACCCTTGGTTACTTCGACCCGGCGATCGAGAAATTAGCAGACCCAATTGGGGTTAGTGAGCAGCTGGCCGCCGTTAATGACCGCTGGATTGGCCGTGACCCTCAAATTCTGGATATTCATAGCATTGAACTGCGTTATTTCAGTGATATGACCCAATTTACTCGCCATGATCACTATCCGGTGTTGAGGGCCAGCTAGGGGCTGGAAATGGACTTTTAGACCGCGGTCAATGCACAAATTTTCTCTGGTTAATATGGAGAGTGTATAGGGCCAATTTGTGGCTTATGGGGATGTTTTTCTTCGGATTTATCGCTTTCTATGGGTAATGGGAGAGAAGTTTTCTGTTAATTGATGGGAGTGTTTACCAAAATGTTCAAGTTACTTGTCCGTGGTTATGCTACACCTTTGGGCTTAACTGCTCTGTTTGGCCTATTTACCTCCTTGGCGATCGCCGTTCCAGTGGAAGCCCAGGGACAAAATAGTTTTGAAAATTACCGCCAGCAATGCCTCCGTCGGGTGGAACAGGCCGGTATCAAGGGGGCGGCGGCCCAGGAAATGTGTAATTGCACAATTAATAAGTTCAAGCAAAAGTATTCCCTAACGGAATTTACCAAGCTTGTGCAACAGTCCGAAACTAATAAGGCGATCGCCAGACAATTGGCGGAAGTAGGGGAAGAATGCTTGTACGAATAACGGGGAACCTAGGGGAAATTCCAATAATTCCCGCTTCACTCAGGTCAAAGGTTTAGCCAAAGCCAGGGCCACCTCTGCTAAACAACGGGTATCCGATACCATCCAGGCATGGACTAGCACGGGCAAAATAATTTCTCGGCCAATTTCTAAATGGGAACTGCTGGGGGGCAAAATCATCAGGTCAAAGGGAGTCCAAATCACCGTCACCTGGAGTCCCGCTAGTAACTCGCAACAATCTCGGTTTAAATCCCGCAAAAAATCACTCTGCCAGGCCATTTCCCTCACTCCTTGGTAGGGCAAACTATAGCCCAGGAGGGTGCCTTGGTTGGGGGCGGAAATAGTGATGTAGCGCCTGACTCGTTCTACGCCCCCGAGACGCTGTAAGTAATAACGGGTTACTAATCCCCCCATGCTAAAGCCAATTAAATCCACTGGTTGCTGGGGCGCAAATTTTTGATCGATATATTGCTGTACTTGGGTTGCTAGCACGGTAAGGGAAGCGCTGCCATCGTTGGGCTCTAAATCTAGGCAATGGACCGACCAACCTCCCTGGGTCAAAAAGTCCACCATCGTTGCGAACTTGGCCCTAGTGTCGTAGATACCATGGACTAAAACAACGGGATGACGGTCTGGGACTTCTGCTACCACTAGGTTCTACAAACTCAGAAAACGGTAGCTTTCGCTGAAGAAGCGTTTAATTACATTTTGACTAGTTCCCTGGGGCCGCCGTTTAATTTTCTTGCTCAGGCGCAAACGGGTGCCATCTTCATTCCAATGGACTTGGTCAAAAATTTGCATCAAAATGCCTAACCCCCGGCCATTCTCCGACTCATCGGGGGGAAACCAGGGGCTCACACAATTGGGGCAATCAAGCACTACCTGGGGGCAAGGACAGGGACGATCAAACCCCATGCCCTGGTCGGTGATGATCCAACAATAACCCCGGGCGGATTGGCGGTATTCCACTGTGATGGACTTGCTTGGGTTGAGGGCGTTGCCATGGGTGGCAGCATTGACTAAAGCCTCCTGTAACCCCAGCCTGACCTCGTTGTGCAGAGGCTTGGGCACAGAATTGAGCAATAAATCAAGGATGGGATAAAGATAGAGGGTTGAGGAAAAACTGATTTTTTGCCAATGGGATTGCCTGTGGGGAAAATTAATGTTTAGCAAACGCTCCACCTCACACTGGACTAGTAGCAATCTAACAGTACTGACTTTAACCATTATACTCGATCGCCTGGGTGGTCTGAATGTGCCTGCCGCTACCATAACCCCTAGAAAATCTTTGGTTAACCATTGACTGCTTGGAGAATCACTGCACACTCCACATGGGCCGTTTGGGGGAAAAAGTCGCAACCTTGAACCCAGGTAATTTCATAGGAGCCCTCAGCACAGAGGAGTTTCAAATCCCTTGCTAGGGTGGGGGGCTGACAACTGATATAGGCAATTTTCCCTGGGCGCTGTTGGACAATTTCCCTGAGCACTTCTGGGTTACACCCCTTACGGGGAGGGTCGAGGAGCAAAATATCTGGAATATCTGACAGGGTGGGTAAAACAGTTTCCACCGTGCCAGCTAAAAAGTCCACGTTGGTAATTTGGTTCATCTCAGCATTGCGTTGTCCTTGCTGCACCGAGTCTTGATTGACCTCAATGGCGATCGCCTGACGAACTTGGCGGGCTAGGGGGAGGGTGAAAGTGCCCACACCGGCATAGGCATCCACCAACAATTCTGTGCCTTGTAAATTTAATGCTTGCTGCAGCCGAGTTAACAATAGCTCCGCCGCCTCACTATTGACCTGAAAGAATGTATTCGCGCCCAGGCTAAAGCTTAAATCGGCAAACTTTTCTCGGCAGGTGCCCCGCCCCGCAATCACTATGGTTTCTTCGCCAAAAATGCGGTTGTTGGGTTCTGGCTGAATGTTTAAACAAATGCCGCCTAAATCGGGATAGCGCTCCAACCATTCCCCGGCTTGCTCTTCTAAATCCGGTAAACCTTTATGGGCGGAAATTAGGGTCAGCAACATTTCCCCGGTACGCTGGCCAATGCGTAGGCTTAAATGGCGTAGTTTGCCCTGTTTTTTCTCTTCGTCGTAGATGGACCAACCGCGATTTTCAATATCTTTCTTCACCTCCGTCAACAATAAATTCAGGCGATCGTCCTGGACGGGGCATTGGTTAATATTTACCAAACGATGGCTGCCTTTGCGGTAATAACCAGCTTGCACCTGGCCGGTTTTGGAGCGAGCCAGGGGATAGGTGGCTTTGTTGCGGTAACCCAAACTAGCGGGGGACTGTAACATGGGTTCCAGGGGTAAAGCGGTGAAACCACCAATGCGCTCCAGGGCATCAATAATCTGTTGCTGTTTACTTTCTACTTGGAATTGATAATCCAGATGTTGCCATTGGCAGCCGCCACATTTGTCCGCCACAATGCAAGACGGTCGGGTGCGCTGGGGGGAAGGCTCTAAAATTTTGAGCAGTTGGGCCAGGGCATAATTTTTCTTGACCCGCATCAGTCTGACTTCCAGGCGATCGCCGGGGGCAGTGTCGGGCACAAATACCACCCTGCCATCAAAGCGGCCAATACCTTCTCCCTGGTGATTGAGGCCGGTAATGGTCAATTCCACTACGGCCCCCTGTTGCCAAAGAGGACTAGTGGAGAAATTATTACTCTGGGTCATCGAAAATTGGTTCCAATACTTGCGCGGCCTTAATCACAGCCATTGTATCTTGCCATTACTTTCTTCCCCTACAATAAATTTTCGTACTGCGGTTGGGATTGTAGTTGTTTGAGTAAACCCTTAATGTCCTGGGTCTGGTCTTTGGGCACCACCAGGGTGACATTGCCTTCCCGCACAATCACCACATCTTTTAAACCGATGGTGGCAATTACCTGGTCCTCATCACTGGCGTAAACAATACAGCCCTGGCTATGCAAGTTGACATGGTTGCCCAAGTCCACATTGGCCTCGGCTTCGGGAAACAGTCGCTCCAACGCATTCCAATCCCCCAAATCGTCCCAACCAAAATTGGCCGGCAGAACCGAGGCTAATTGGGTTTTTTCCATCAAGACATAGTCAATACTTTTCTTTTCTAATGTTGGATAAGCAGCCGCCCCTTGGGCTTTTAACGCAGTAAGTAATTGAGGCGCATGGTCAGCTAATTCCCGCAGAACTACCCCGGCGCGGAAAATGAACATGCCACTATTCCAACTAAACTTACCGCTGTCCACAAAGGCCTGGGCTGTGGCTCGGTCGGGCTTTTCGGTAAAACGGTTCACTTGATACACCGGCAGGTTGCCCATTTCCCGTTGCAATACGCCTTGTTCAATATATCCATAACCAGTGGCCGGGCCATGGGGCTTAATACCGAGGGTGACAATGGCGTCCTCTTCCTGGGCATAGGCGATCGCCGCAGCCAAGGTTTGCTCATAGGCGGCTTGGTCTTTAATCCAGTGGTCAGCGGGGAAAAAACCAATGATGGCATCCTCCCCATAGCGTTGGGCAATTGCCAAGCTAGCCCAGGCCACAGCGGGGGCTGTGTCTTTTCCTTCCGGTTCCACTAGACAATTTTCCTTGGGCAATGAAGGCAATTGGGCCAAAACCCCCTCCGCAATGGGAGCCGCCGTAATTACCCATAAATTCTCCCAGCCCCCGGCCAAGGATAGTAATCGTTGGGCTGTGGCCTGTAGCAAACTGACCCCGGAACCATCCAGGGACAAAAATTGTTTAGGCCGTTGCTTACGGCTGAGGGGCCAAAACCTTTCTCCTTTGCCACCGGCAAGAATTACAGGAATGAAAACGGAGGATGATGGGGTCATAGGGAGCAAAATTAGCTAGCCGGGCATTTTCAACGCCTAGGATACAACGGCAGCAATCCCCTTAGGTTGCAACGGCTAAGATTCAGAGGGTTGGGGCGTTAGGTTACGGGCCGGGTCCCCCAGCAAAACCTTATCCATGGGGCCGGGATTCAAGTTCTCTGGCAATATCTGCCAATGCTCAGCGATTTGTTGCAACAGTCGGTCCTGCTCTACCCGCAAACGGTCAAAGTTGGGGCCATTATTGATAATGGCAAACCAAACAGTGCCCCGCTCCTGGGTGGGAATGATGCCGGCAAGGGCACTGACCGTATTTAATGTACCGGTTTTTACCGTTAATCCCTGGGGCATACTACGCCATTCCAATGTTCCCTGGCGATCGCGCCCCATAACAGGAAAAATATCGTCAATGCCTAGGCCGTGGGGTTGGAGCTGCTCTGCTAAAACTTGGTACATTTTTGTCACTGCCCTGGGGGAAAGCCGATTGTCCACTCCGAGGCCAGAGCCGTTTTGCAACTGAATTTCCGCCGCTGGAATTGCCCCCAAACGGGAGGTAGTTTGGGCCACGATCGCCGCTCCCCCCATGGCCTGGGCCAACATCTCAGCCATGTCGTTATTGCTGTAAATATTCATCTGTTTGAGCAGGGCCGCCAGGGGGAGGGATTGGTGCTCTAGTAATGGTTCTAGGTTGGGAGGTAAAACGGCCTGGGTCTGGATGGTGCCAGCAACTTTTACCTGGGGCCGGGGAGTATTCGAGGGAAGATCCCCAAAGGCTTTATTGACTATGGCCGACCATTGGCTTTCATCCACTGCCTGTTTGAATAAGGCTCCCGCTACGGCAGGGTCAGCTTCAAAGTTCATGGCGAAATTGCCCACCACTACCAAATCTCCAGTCACCTCTCGGATCCCTGCTCGGTTGAGGGCATTGCCAACGGCAATCGCCTCTTCCCAGACGAAGAGAGGATCATGGTCCCCGGCGATCAGTAAATTACCCTGTAAAACCCCAGCGGTAATGGGGCCATCGGCATAAAAACGGGTGGTAAAGCGATGATCCGGTGGCCATGTAGCTAAAGCGGCGACGCTGGTGGCAATTTTGGTTAGAGAAGCGGCGGGAAAAGCATTATTGGCTTGGTTATAGCCCAAATAGGCCCACTCCGACTGCAACCAAATACCCTGGCGCTGGCGGTCATAACCCAAGGATTCCAGGCGATCAAGGTAATTATCAACAATTTTGTCGATGGCGGGGTCCGCTTGGGTTGGTACGGCAAAAACCTTTGCTTCTTGCCAGGCCACTTCCTGCCCAACTAATGGTTCCCCAGGGTTGCCCCAACTGAGTAGGGCTAATACCGTCGCCCCCAGGATTTTCACCATAATTAATTTTCTCCTCCCACCAATTGTCCAACCTAGCCTTTGAAAACCATGGCTAGACCCTAAGCTTTGACCAAAACGTTGTTGCCGCTCACCTGGGTAGCGTAGGTAGGCAGATTCCTGGTGGCGGGCCCCTTGAGCACCTTACCCGTAGCAGCAAATTCCGCCCCGTGGCAAGGGCAAACAAATTTACCGTTAGCTTTCTTCCATTCCACCTGACAACCATTGTGGGTGCAGGTGGGATTGACCGCACTGATCTGGCCGCCACTACCATTGGGCACCACCGTCACCGGTCCCTTAGGAGTGTTCCCTTTTAATTCCCCCTTGGCCTTGAGATCCGCCATGGTACCGACATTGACCGTTTGTCCCTGGCCGTTACTGCTGTTACCGCCAAAGCAACCCGTGATGACGGCGATCGCCGTACTGAAAGCAGTGTAAGAAATTAGCTTGCGTCGCTTGACCATAGTGGCTAGAGAAAAAGAACTGCCATCAGTGTAGCCAAATTCTTGGTACTGTGGCAGCGACCATGGGTGAGCACAAAGCTAGGAAAATTAACGGACAGTTTCCAGGCTTTCAATTTTCTTGGTGAATAGTTCGGTGAAGATACTCATCACTGTGCGTTTTTCCCTGACTTTAATGTTGGCCGTCACGGACATCCCCGATTGGAGGGGAATCTCTCGCCCCTGGCTAACCAATTCCTGGCTATCCAGTTTAATTCTGACGGGGAAACGATAATATTGATAAGTTTGATCTGGGGGCAGAGCATCGGAACCGACAGACTCCACCACCCCATCGACCCCTCCAAATTCGCTGTAGGGGAAGGAGTCAATGCGCACGTCGGCGGGCATACCAGTACGAACGAAGCCAATGTCCTTGTTGGTGACGTCTACTTCGGCAATCAAACTATCGGCGGGGATAATTTTCAGCAGAGGTTCGGTTTGGTTGGGGGGGGTAACGTAACCAGGGGTTGCTTTGAGATCGAAAACTATCCCATCCACCGGGGAGGTAATTTCCTGATAGCCCAGGTTGACCTTGTTCCTTTCAATCTGCCCGTTTAACTCGGTGAGCCGTTTGTCGTTATCAACAATAATTTTGGTGATCTGGGTATTAATTTCCGCCAGCCGCTTATCATTATCCGCCAGGCGATCGTAAATATCCTTATCAGTGACGGCACTGGTGTTGGCTAGGCGGGCTTGGGCCTGGGAAATTAAGGACTGGAGGCGCAATTGCTCCGTTTCCAGCCGCTGAATTTCCGCTTGGCGGGACTCAATTTGTTGTTTTTGGCGGTCCACTTCCACCACGGTGTTAACCTTTTGCTCGATTAACTGTTGGGTTCTGTCGTTGAGGGACTGTTGTTGTTTTTCCACCTGTAACCGTGCCAGGGCTCCCTCTTCCAGCAAAGGAGTCATGCTGTCCACAATGCCCGCCTCAATGGCCAGGCTTTTCTCGGCTTCTGCGAGGGCCGCTTCGTTGCGCCCCAATAAACCAGCTAGGATTTTTTGGTCTTCCCGCAATTGGCTTCTTTCTGCCCTCAACTGCAAACCGGCTTGTTCCAACTGTTTCTGAATTTGGCGAATTTCTAACTCGGCGGCGGTCATGCGACTGCCCAGTTCAAAGCGGGCCATTTCCAGACGGGAAAGCTGTTCAGAAGTGAGTTTTCCTTCCCCACTGGCGGTTCTTAGCCCCAATTGTTGGCGATAAAGTTCATTCTCGTTAATCAATTCCGCCCGATTATTAGCTAGGGCCACAACTTCCCAGGGTAGGTTAAGTTGGGTGACGGCCCTCTGGAGGGCACTGCCTTCCAAGCCGTTTTGCAGGAGGGTACGGTAGAAAGCGTTTTCCTGGAGGATTTTGGCACGCACATTTTGGGCGGCGGTCAATTCTGCCTGGGTACTGCTGGAATCCATAATCACCAGCACTTCACCTTTTTTGACCTTGCGGTTATTTTCCACCAACACTTCTTTCACCACCCCGTTCAGTGGTGCATTGATATCTTTCACCTTATCAATAGGTTTTAATTGCCCCGTGGCGGGCACCACCTGTTCAATGGTGGCAATGGAAGCCCAGGTCACAGCCACAACAGTCACCCCCATAATGGCAATGGCAATGCCTCGGGCCCACATGGGGGACTGACGCATGACAATGGCCTGTTCCGGTTGGAATAGGGATGAGTTGGACGTAAGGGCGACGGGGGTTTTGGCGGCCTTCTCCTGTTCTTTCTCCTTGACGTCGGCCAAGGTGCCTGCATCCATGGTTTTGGGGCTGTGGCCGTTCCGTTGAGGGACGTTTTTTTGGATAGGGCTATTCATAGTTCTAGAGGCGATCGCCAAAGATGATGGACAAAGAAGTGATTAGGCGAGGAAATTATTTACGCTAATTGTATAGACAAAGTTTTAAAACCGATGGGGAAAGGCCGTCTGGCTAGTTAATAAAAATTCATACGGTTTAGGCCAGGGAATTAAACATCGTCACTGCCGGCTCCCTGCTGTTGGTAGAGGTAATAGTAACGTCCCTTGAGGGCCATTAATTCTTCATGGCTACCCTGTTCCACAACGGAACCTTGGTCCATCATAACGATTACATCGGCACTCCGGACGGAACTAAGGCGGTGGGTAATGAAGAAAACCGTGTGTTCCCTAAAAGCATCACCCAAGTTAATGCAAACCTGTTGTTCGGTGATGTAGTCCAGGGCGCTGGTGGCTTCGTCCAACACCAAAATACGAGGGCGTTGTAATACCGATCTGGCGATGGCAATCCGTTGTCTTTGTCCCCCGGACAGGGTAGCGCCTCGTTCCCCCACCCTGGTGTTATAGCCGTTGGGTAAGGTCATGATGAACTCGTGGGCAGAGGCCACTTTGGCAGCGGCAATAATTTGTTCTGTGCTGGCATCGGGGTTGGTGAGGGCAATATTCTCCTGCACCGTACCCTCAAAGAGCAAGGTTTCCTGGGGCACTACCCCCACCTGGCGACGGAGGGAATAGAGTTCTACTTTGCCAATATCAAGGCCATCCACCAAAATTCGCCCCCCTTCCGGTTCGTACAATCGGGAGAGCAGTTTGGTCAGGGTACTTTTGCCAGCACCACTCTGCCCCACTAGGGCCACAAAGGTGCCAGGGGCGAAGGAAAGATTGATATTACTCAATTGCAGGGGTCCCTGTTTTTTAAACCGGAAACTGACGTTTTCAAACTTCACTTCGCCGGCAATTTCTGGCATAGGGATGTTTTGGCGATCGCGCTCCGATTCTTGGGGCGTATCAACAATGTCCGCCAACCGTTCCAGGGACAGGGCGGTTTCCTGGAAGTTTTGCCACAGTTGGGTCAAACGCAGAATGGGGGAGGTCACGTAGCCGGCAATGATCCGAAAAGCAATTAATTGACCCAGGGTTAAATCCCCGTCCAGCACTAGGGATGCCCCCACCCAGAGCACCAATAAACCGGATAACTGGTTAAGAAAATGACTGGAGGAGCTGGCTAAGGTGGAGGTAATAACGGTGTTGAAGCCGGCCCCCACGTAACGGGAATATTTGTCCTGCCATTGCCAGCGGGAACGCAACTCAATGTTTTGAGCTTTAACGGTCTGAATACCGGACATCACCTCCACCAGATAGGACTGGGTTTGGGCATTTCTTTCTGCCTTGAGCCGCAATTGCCTCCGGATCAGGGGAGAAAATACCAGGGTCAAAACAACAAAAATAGGCACAATACCCAGGGCCACCGCCGTCAGCAGGGGACTATAGATAATCATGACGACGATATAGACCACAGAAAACACTGAGTCCAGCACCACCGTCAGGGCAGTGCCGGTTAAAAATTGGCGGATATTTTCCAGTTCGTTGACCCTGGTGGAAATTTCCCCCACGGGGCGGTTCTCAAAGTAACGCAGGGGTAAGCGCAATAGGTGGTCAATGATTTCCGACCCCAAACTCATATCAATGCGATTGGTGGTGTCTACAAACAAATAGGTTCGTAGGGTGCTCAAAAGCGCCTCAAAAATGGCGATCGACACTAACGCAATGCCCAACACCTGCAGAGTATCTTTGCTGTTTTGCACAATCACCTTGTCGATGATGATTTGGATCATCAAGGGATTGGCTAGACCAAATAATTGGACAAAAAAGGAGGCCACAAACACTAACAGGAGAATGTGGCGATATTTCACCAACGCCGGCCAAAACCAACTCAGACCAAACCTCTGTTGCGGGGTATCTTTGGAGGGGTGCATCATCAGCACCTCCCCTTGTCCCTCTTCTCCCCAAGTTTCAAGAAACTCGCTGGTGTTGCGTTTGACTAGGCCCAGCTCCGGCACGGCAATTTTCACTTCCCGATCGCCAACTTCGTACACTAAGGCGAGGCTATCCTGCCAACGGATCAGAAAAGGAACCTGCATTTGCCCAAAAACACCGGTGGGAATCCGCACCAACTGACTAGTCAAGCCCATCAATTCAATAATTGCCCCACAAATAGGTAATGAAAGGGCCTCACTGCGCTTAATTTCTTCGGTGACAATCCGTTGGATAATATCCCGGCGGAAAGGCATACCGAAATATTGACTAATCATCTGGAAGCAGGCTACCCCGGCATCGGTGGGATTCTGCCCCCGCACAATGGGATAGTTTTTGCGCCCAGATTTGACCACGGTGGGCTCTGGTAATGGCTCCCCCAACTGGTTAGGATCGGCATAGGGAATGTCATCCCAGGGGGAATCCTCCGGGGCCAGGGGGGTCACTGTCGCTAGGGGCACTTCTCCATGGCCGTTGCCACCACCATTGTGTTTCTGTCCAGAACCCCCAGGGTAAAACCGGGGCAAGGGAGGGATACCAATTAGACGTACGGGTGTTTGAGCCTTGAGCACAAGGGGAGAATCTGAGGCCGGCAGGGCACTACCCCGGGGACATTGTTCCAACTCCCCACTACTCACCAACCAGAGCTTCTCCGGATCGGGCAAGTTGCTGGGCAGATTATGGCTGCCTGGTTCCAACTGATGCACCTGGCTGTGGGGCAACATTTCTAGGGTCAGCTGGCGCAAATCCACATTGCCTTGGGCGGTGCGCTGCAGTTGTTCTCCCAATAAATCGAACAGTTCCACCCGACCGCACTGGTGGCGATAAACCCTGGCCAGTTCTGGATATTTATCCACCAAAGCCAAAAATTCGTCCCTGGTTAGGCTGGCACAAATAGTTTCCGTTGAGGCGATCGCCGTTTCACAGGGGACATTTCTAATGGCATTGTTATCGCCGATCACTGCCCCATTCTGGAGCAAAGCCATGGTGGCAGGGTAACCAGTGCCGGGGTCATAACCCAGCAACCTTGCTTGGCCACTGACTAAAAAATAGACATTATTGGCCAACTTTCCCCGGGCCAGGATTATCTGTCCCATGCGAAACCTTAACGGCCTCAATTTTGCCGCTATCTCGGCGATCGCCGGAGCAGGGAGTTGAGCAAAGGGTTCAATTTCCTGCAAAAAGGATTGATAATCGGCAATGGTCAGACTCATAGCAACAAATAAAAGGACGGAGAAATTTGGTTTGGCAAATAGCTGAGCGACAATTGGCGACGGCTTTAGATATATTGAAACATCTTCACCTTTCAACCAAGGCTTGGGCCGACGAAAAGCCAGGCAGTGCCCCTAGAGGCCTCCACTTCCCCCAGACATTACAACAGATCGGACTTTTTTCACCAGACCGAGTTCCTAGTTTACCCCCAAGAAAGTTTGGCAAAAACGCTGTCCTCCAACCGAAAAATTATTCCAAGTTAGGAAATTAGCCCCATTGATTGATCCTGTTCCCCTTCCAGGGGGCAATAAATATCGTACAATGAAGGGTCTGAAATTTTTTGTTCCTTGCCCAGCATGAAAGCCCAATCAGAACCTCGGTTTGATTACGTCAAAATTGCGATCGCCTCCCCCGAAAGGATCCGTCAGTGGGGAGAACGCACCCTACCGAACGGCACCGTAGTGGGGGAAGTGACCAAACCCGAAACCATTAACTACCGGACCTTAAAGCCGGAAATGGACGGTCTGTTCTGTGAAAAAATCTTTGGCCCTTCCAAAGATTGGGAATGCTGGTGTGGCAAATATAAACGGGTACGGCACCGGGGCATTGTCTGTGAACGCTGCGGCGTAGAAGTAACGGAATCCCGCGTCCGGCGTCACCGCATGGGCTATATCAAATTGGCCGCCCCCGTCACCCACGTTTGGTATCTCAAAGGCATTCCTAGCTACCTCAGCATCCTTTTGGACATGGCCCTGCGGGATGTGGAGCAGATCGTCTACTTTAACGCCTACGTGGTACTGGATCCTGGCAACGCCAGCAATTTGCAGTATAAACAACTGTTGACGGAAGACCAGTGGGTGGAAATCGAAGACCAAATTTATGCCGAAGACTCGGAACTAGAAGGCATCGAAGTGGGCATTGGTGCCGAAGCAGTGCAACGGCTATTGGCGGAATTGCAACTGGAGGAAGTGGCGGAAAAGCTACGGGAAGAAATTCTGGCCAGTAAAGGGCAAAAGCGGGCCAAGCTCATTAAACGTCTGCGGGTAATTGATAATTTCATCGCTACCCACTCCCAAGCGGAATGGATGACCCTGGATGTGATTCCTGTTATTCCACCGGATCTCCGCCCCATGGTGCAGTTAGATGGGGGACGGTTTGCCACCTCTGACCTAAACGATCTTTATCGGCGGGTAATCAACCGTAATAACCGTCTGGCCCGTTTGCAGGAAATCCTCGCCCCGGAAATTATTGTCCGTAACGAAAAACGGATGCTCCAGGAAGCGGTGGATGCCCTCATTGATAACGGCCGCCGGGGTCGCACGGTGGTAGGGGCCAACAATCGAGCCCTTAAATCCCTCTCCGACATCATTGAAGGTAAGCAGGGTCGTTTCCGTCAGAACCTCTTGGGTAAACGGGTCGACTACTCCGGTCGTTCCGTTATTGTGGTGGGGCCCAACCTCAAAATTTATCAATGTGGGCTGCCCCGGGAAATGGCGATCGAGCTCTTCCAGCCCTTTGTGATTCACCGTCTGATCAAACTGGGCATTGTCAACAATATCAAAGCAGCCAAGAAATTAATTCTCAAGGGAGACCCCCAAATCTGGAGCGTGCTGGAAGAAGTGATTACCGGCCACCCTGTCATGCTCAACCGGGCCCCCACCCTACACCGTTTGGGTATTCAGGCCTTTGAACCAATTTTGGTGGAGGGACGGGCAATCCAACTCCATCCCCTAGTGTGTCCCGCTTTTAACGCTGACTTCGACGGTGACCAAATGGCGGTACACGTGCCCCTGTCTCTGGAAGCCCAGTGTGAAGCCCGGCTATTAATGCTAGCCTGCCACAACGTTCTTTCCCCTGCCACCGGGAAGCCCATTGTGGCGCCCTCCCAGGATATGGTACTGGGCTGTTATTACCTCACAGCGGAAAATCCCAACGCCCAGAAGGGAGCAGGACGTTACTTTGCCGGTATTGAAGACGCTCTGCGGGCCTACGACCATGGCCAGGTGGACCTCCACGCGCAAATTTGGATTCGTCACCTGGATGAAGAGGTAGTGACGGAAAAACCAGATACGGAAGTTCTAAAAACCGAGGAATTGGGAGATGGCACGGTAATGAAATATTATCGGGAACGGAAGGTGCGGGAAGCAGCGGACGGGGAAATCATCACCCAGTACATTCAAACGACTCCAGGGCGAATCATCTATAACAAAACGATCGCCGAAGCGTTGGTCTTCTAAAGTTGGCCAAAATCATTAGTTAGTTTATCCAGCCGTTTAACTTTTCGGAGTTACGGCTGTTTTTTTTGGAACGGCAAGGCTCAAGGATTAATCCAACTCAAATTCATGTTGCCACTGTTGGTCTTGGGGCCGTTGGGGCTGGGCCGTTTTAGCTAAAACGAAATTTTCCAACACTAAGTAATCCATTTCCGTCCGCATAAAGCAACGGTAGGCATCCTCTGGGGTGCAAACAATGGGTTCTCCCCGCACATTGAAAGAAGTGTTGACCAGAACCCCACAGCCAGTTAACGCTTCAAATGCCTGCAGCAACTGATAATAACGGGGATTAATGTCCAGGTGGACGGTTTGAATACGGGCAGAATTATCCACGTGGGTAATGGCGGGGAGCTGGGAGCGGGGAATGTTTAACTTTTCGATGCCAAATAATTGCTCCTGTTCTGGGGTCAACGGCAAACGCAGTTCTTCCTGCACATCGGCCACAATCAACATGTAGGGACTGGGCTGGTCCAAGACAAAATAATCCCCTACTTTTTCCGCCAACACCGAGGGGGCAAAGGGTCGAAAAGATTCCCGGTATTTAATTTTCAAATTCATCACCGATTGCATGGTGGTATTGCGGGGATCCCCCAGGATCGACCGTCCCCCCAAAGCCCTGGGACCAAATTCCATGCGCCCTTGGAACCACCCCACCACATTGCCTCCGGCGAGGATATGGGCCACTTTGTCGAATAAATCCCCATCGGGATAGTAGTCGTATACGGCTTCCACGGCAAGGTCATTGAGATAGGCTTCAATGTCTTCGTTACTGAAACGGGGTCCTAGGTAGGAACCGGCCATGGCATCGGGCTGTTGCGCCGTCCTGTCGTTTTGCAAATATTGGTACCACACCGAAAGGGCAGAACCGATTGCCCCCCCTGCATCCCCGGCGGCGGGTTGAATCCAAATATTTTTAAATTTGCCTTCCCGCAGTAAACGACCATTGGCCACACAGTTGAGGGCGACCCCCCCAGCTAAACAAAGATTTTCTAAACCGAGTTCTTCGTACACCGTATTACCGAGGCGCAGCACCACTTCCTCCGTCACCACCTGAATGGAGGCGGCAATGTCCATTTCCCGCTGGGTTAAAGGACTCTCTGGCGATCGCCGGGACGCACCAAACAGGTCGGCAAACTTTTTATTGGTCATGGTTAGACCGGTGGCATAGTTGAAATAGGCCATGTTGAGACGAAAGGTTCCGTCTGCCTTGAGATCTAATAAGTTGTCTAAAATTAGGTCCACATATTTGGGTTCACCGTAGGGAGCCAAACCCATGAGCTTATACTCGCCGGAATTAACCTTAAAGCCCGTGTAGTAGGTAAAAGCAGAGTAAAGCAGACCGAGGGAATGGGGAAAGTGAATCTCCCAATGGGGTGTTAACTGGTTACCGTGGCCAGACCAAAGGGAAGTGGTGGCCCATTCCCCTACCCCATCCATACACAACACGGCGGCTTCGGTGAAAGGGCTGGGAAAAAAGGCAGAGGCGGCGTGGGATTGGTGATGCTCGTTAAACAGCAAGGGCGGCAGATCTTTAGTCTGGCAGTCGCCCAGTTCCGCCAGAGCTTTTTTCAACACAGTCTTGAGATAAAGTTTTTCCTGCAACCAAGCGGACATGGCCGCAATGAAAGACCGGAGTCCCCTAGGAGCAAAAGCCAAGTAAGTTTCCAATAACCGTTCAAAGGTTACCAAGGGTTTTTCGTAAAAAACAATGTAATCCACTTCCTGGAGGCTAATTCCTCCTTCGGCAAGGCAGTAGTTGATGCCCTGGGTAGGAAAAGCAGCATCGTGTTTTTTGCGGGTAAATCGTTCTTCCTGCACCGCCGCCACAATAACGCCATCTTTTACTAAAGCTGCCGCACTGTCGTGGTAGTAAGCAGAAATGCCAAGAATGTGAGTCACGTTAAACTATCCTGACCAAAGGGAACACTAATGTCACTGTCAATTCGTTGCCTCGTATAATAACTTGGGTTGGGAACTAGACCGATCGCCAATTCGTTTATCTTTGATCAGGAGTCAGGACCATAGGCCATGCTGAAAAATTTCTACTCGCTGTTGGGCACCCTAGTGGGGATGGGGTTAGTTCTTTCCCCGGCGATCGTTGTCCAAGCACAAACGGATCCGTTCCCCGCCAATGCCACCTTTTTCACCGGCACTCCCCCCAGTTTGGCCGATGTGGATGCCAGCTTCAACGGCGTTAATATTCCCAACAGCAGGTATTTCTTTAGTATTAGTCTACCTGCAGGGGAAATTGAGCCCCTCGGCAAAGTGGTACTGCATCAACAACCCAATCCTTCTCCCATTAGCCTGGATTTAAGCCAAACGGAAGTATTTTTGGGCATGCCCTCCCAGCGGGGCAACGACTTGTCAAGTTCTGCCGTTTCCACCAGTGGCGACTCCCAAACCATTGTGGTGCAATTTGATCCTCCCATTGCCCCCGGCAATACCGTCACTATCGCTTTGCTGGCGGAGCAAAACCCACAGGTGGAGGGGGTTTATCAATTTCGGGTGCAAGCTTTTCCCCCAGGGCCGGCCCCCGTTGGTTTGGATTTAGGGGTGGGGCGGTTACAATTTTACGAAAATCGCTAGCCCAATGATCACCGCCGCCAATCTAATCCGAATCATTTTTCCCTTCTATGACCCTGAAGTACTGCGATGGTCGGGGGAAGCCCGTTTGATGCGGACTTTGTTTTTCGCCTGGATGGCGATCGGGGTGGTGGTGCTATTCTCTGCTTCCTATGCGGAAAGTCTGGATAACAGTGGCACGGGTCTGAGCATTATCCTCAAGCAAATTGCCTACCTCTGGCTGGGGCTAAATATTTTTAATTTTCTGGTGCGTCTGCCTCTACAGGTCTGTCTCAAGCTAGTGCCCTGGTTTCTAGTTGTAGTTTTACTGTTGATTTTTCTAACTAAAAGCGGCTTAGGGGTGGAAGTGAATGGGGCCCGTCGCTGGATTAGTTTAGGGCCAATCTTGATCCAACCGTCGGAGTTTATGAAGCCCTGTTTAGTGCTCCAGGCGGCTAATTTGTTTGGTAATTGGCATCGTTTTCCCTGGCGAACTCGACTCATCTGGTTGGGCATTTTCGGGCTGACCCTGGGCAGTATTTTGCTCCAGCCCAACTTGAGCACCACCGCTCTTTGTGGCATGGGGTTATGGCTGATTGCCCTGGCCTCCGGTCTTCCCTGGGGTTATCTAATTTCCACTGCTCTATTGGGGATAACTACCGCTGTCACCAGTATCTCCATTCGGGATTATCAACGGGCTCGGGTGACTTCTTTTCTGGACCCCTTTGCCGATCCAAGGGGCGATGGCTATCAACTGGTACAAAGTTTATACGCGATCGCCTCTGGGGGGATTTTAGGTCGAGGATTTGGCATGTCCCAGCAAAAATTATTTTATTTGCCCATACAAACCACAGATTTCATTTTTGCGGTCTTTGCGGAGGAATTTGGGCTGGTGGGTTGCGTTGCTTTTCTGCTTTTTCTCGGCTTATTTGCCACCATGGGACTGCGGGTAGCCATGCGTTGTCGCCATCGGGTCAAGCGGTTAATTGGACTAGGGGTGGTAATTTTTCTAGTGGGCCAGTCTTTGCTCAATATTGGCGTGGCCAGCGGCGCTCTACCCACCACCGGTTTGCCTCTGCCATTTTTTAGCTATGGTGGTAGCTCCTGTCTATCAAGCTTGGTGCTGGCGGGGTTGCTGGTACGGGTGGCCAGGGAAAGTAATGAAGCGGAAGTGATTCCCCTGACAACCAAAACTGCCCCGGCGGTTTAGGTTTAATTTTCGATTTTTATTCAAACTGCTATGGCGGATAAAACCATTGGGGTGGTGGCGGCGGGCCATGCCCAAACAGCGGAAGCGGGCAAACGCATGCTGGAAGAGGGGGGCAATGCCTTCGATGCGGCGATCGCCTCGGTGTTGGCGGCCTGTGTGGTGGAATCGGGTTTAACTTCCCTGGGGGGAGGGGGTTTTTTGTTGGCCCAGACCGCGGCTAAGAAAAGTTACCTGTTCGACTTCTTTTGCCAAACACCCCTAGTCAATCCGGGGGAAAAAGCAGTGGACTTCTACCCCGTAGCCCTCAACTTTGGGGGAGCTTGGCAAACTTTCCACATTGGCAAAGGGGCGATTGCCGTGCCGGGGATGGTGACGGGGCTGTTTACGGTACACAGGAAACTGGGGCGCTTACCTTTCAAGGCCTTGATTGAACCAGCGGTGCAATATGCTCGCCAAGGGTTTACCCTCAACCGTTTCAATGATTTTACCAATCATCTGTTGGAGCCGATTCTGACCCAACAGGAGGAAGGCAGACAATTTTACGCCCCCCAAGGAAAAATTCTCCGTCAAGGGGCAAAGGCCTATCTGCCCCAGTTTGCGAACGTGTTGGAACAATTGGCCCGCTACGGCCCGGATTGGTTTTACCGGGGAGAATTAACCGAGTGGGTGTTGGCATCTTTGGGGGAGGCCAGTGCCTTAACTGCCAAGGACTGGGCTGACTATCAAGTGGCAATTCGTCCCCCCCTGCGGACCCAATATCGCCAACGGCAATTGTTAACAAATCCTCCCCCCAGTGCTGGGGGCATTCTGATTGCCTTTGCCTTGCAGTTGCTCGAAAAGTACGACCTAAGCCAATATCCGTTGGGTAGTGCGGCACAAATCCAACTTTTTAGCCAGGTAATGGCCCTGAGCAACAGGGCTCGCCGGCAATACCTGGATGGCAATCTCCACTGTCAGGACATTGAGGCCAAATTTCTCGACGGCGATCGCCTAGTTTACAAATTGGAGCAATCGAACTTCTCAAACAGATTGGGTAGCACCACCCACATTAGTGTTTTGGACGGGGAAGGCAATGCCGCCAGTTTAACCAGTTCCAATGGGGAGGGCTCGGGGCATTTTATTCCCGGCACAGGCATTATGCTGAACAATATGTTGGGGGAAGAAGACCTCAATCCCCAGGGATTTTACCAATGGCAACCGGGGCAACGTTTATCATCGATGATGGCCCCCACTATGCTTTTGGATCAGGAACAACCCCAGTTAGTTTTGGGGTCAGGGGGATCAAATCGCATTCGCAGTGCCATTTTGCAGGTGGTCTGCCATCACCTGGATTACCAATTACCGTTAACTGAAGCGGTGGGGCAGGGACGTATCCATTGGGAGGCCCACAAATTGGATTTGGAGCCAACCCCTGTGGCTGACATTCTGGCCCAACTGCAATTTGACGACGGTACCGAGAGTACCCTCTGGACAGAACAAAATATGTTTTTTGGGGGAGTCCATGGGGTTGCCATCACCAGCGCTGGGACCCTGGAAGGGGTTGGAGATCCCCGGCGATCGGGGGCCGTAGCCTACAGTGTCGAATAACATTGGTTACAATTCTTAGGGCAATGCGGTAAGTTATTTAGCGAACAGCGTTTCCCCTTTTTGCGATTACGGCTGAGTTGTCTGGTCACATTCCCAATGAAATCAATCCATCCGCTCAAATTTTGGTCTTCTTCCACTCTGTTGTTGCTACTCAGCACCAGCGTCGGTGTCTTTTTGCCCGGCTTCAGTGGCGGCCAGGGGACGATCGTCGTGGCCCAAAGTCCTACTATTACTCCCGCTGAGACCCCCCTCCCATCTGTGGAAACAGGAACGGAGAGTAGCGCCAATGGGTTCGCTTTGCCTGAGTTGCCCCCCGCCATGCCCGATGAGCGTTTGAATCCTTCTGGTAATCCCCTCATGTTTCCCACCAAACCCGACGAGGTGGATACCACGGTACGGCAGGCCATTACCTTGGACGAAGCTATTGCTTTGGCCCTTAGGAACAATGAACAGCTACAGGAGGCCAAGCTATCCCTGGAGCAACAAGAGGCTGGTTTAATGGCTGCCCGGGCGGCCCTCTACCCCAATTTAGATACAGATTTCACCTTTAGTCGGGATAGTAGTGCGGCGGCCGAAGCCAACAATGCCCTCATTGCCAACCAGGATCAAACCACCACCATCACCCCAGAATTACGCCCGGAAACCAGCACCAATGCGGTGGGTAATATTAACTTGACCTACAGTATCTATGCCGGTGGGGAAAGGAGTGCCCAAATTGCTAAGGCGGAGCAGTTGGTGCAAAACAGTCGCCTTCAAGTGGAAGTGGTGGCGGAACAAACCCGCTTTGAAGCTACGGATCGTTACTATGCTCTCCAAGGGGCCGATGCTCAGGTGGCGATCGCCCAGGCTTCCGTGGAGGATGCTTCCCAGAGTTTACGGGATGCCCGCCTTCTGGAACAGGCTGGTTTAGGGACTCGTTTTGATGTGTTACGGGCGGAAGGGGATTTGGCCACTGCTAATGAGGCTTTAACCAGATCGATCGCCGATCAACGCAATGCCCGCCGCCGCCTGGCCCAACTACTGAGTGTGGGGCAACGGGTGGAATTAACCGCTGCTGATGAAATTGTGGAAGCGGGGGATTGGAACTTACCCCTCGATGAAAGCATTGTGCAAGCTTACAAAAATCGAGCTGAATTAGAACAGCAATTAGTGCAAATTGAGGTGAGTGAACAGGACCGGTACATTGCTCTGGCGGCCATGAAACCCAGGGTGGATTTTCTGGCTAATTACACCTACCAAAACAATTTCGATAGCAGTGCCGGGTTAGTGGATGGTTATTCCTTTGCCGCCCGGGTACGCTGGAACTTTTTTGACGGTGGAAGAGCACTGGCTGAAGCCCGCCGGGCCGATCGCCAAATGGACATTGCCAAAACCACCTTTGCTGAACAGAGAAATCAAATTCGCTTGGAGGTAGAGGAATCCTACTACACCCTAATCTCCAATAAAGAAAATATTGGCAGTACCCGCACCAACGTCATTCGTTTTGAAGAAGCTCTCCGTTTAGCCCGATTGCGTTTCCAGGCTGGGGTGGGGACCCAAACCGATGTTATTAATGCCCAACGGGATTTGGCCAACGCCCGGGGACGGTTCTTGCAGGCAATTATTGGCTATAACCAGTCCTTGAACCAACTCCAGCGTTCCATTAGTAATTTGCCCAACAACCATCTCTTTGATATTCAACCCTAGAGGGTATCGGGCATCTACGAAATCTCAATTTGCCTCCTAATTCTGCACAGCCAAACTCCCCAATGGTGGCAGATTTTTCCCATGTGACAGTCCAGGGGCATCATCTAAACCGGCCCTTTTTCCCAACCTAATTTTCCCTATGGCCACCGACTTTGCTGAGCTAACACTGCAACAAGCGTTTGTTTTTGGCGTACCGGTACATCTGTGCGATGACTATGGCCATTGGCTGGAAAATTGCCTTGCCTTTGGTCAAGGGGCCCACGTGGTTACCCTCAACTCGGAAATGGTGATGCTGGCCGAAAAAGAAGCGGCGGTGCAGCAAGTTATCCAGCGGGCGGAACTGGTTATTCCCGACGGGGCTGGGGTAACCATTTATTTGAAACTGGAAGGCATCGAGCAAAACCGTTGCCCTGGCATTGAACTGGCGGAAGCGATGGTGCGTCACATTGGCCGGAGTAAGAGGAATCAGGCGATCGCCTTTTATGGAGGGGCACCGGGCATTGCTGAGCTAGCGGCCCAACGTTGGCAAGGGGAATATCCAGGGTTGAAAATTTTGGCAAACCATGGCTTTTTAACTGAAGCGGAGCAGAAAGCTTGGCAACAAACCCTGGCCCAGGAGCAGCCCTGTCTAATTTTGGTCGGTTTGGGAGTTCCTCGGCAGGAGTATTGGATTCGGGACCACCGCCACCTTTGTCCCCAGGGTATTTGGATTGGGGTAGGGGGAAGTTTTGATGTGTGGTCTGGTACTAAGGAAAGGGCACCGGAATTTTTCTGTCGCTATAACCTGGAGTGGTTTTATCGGCTCTACCAAGAACCCTGGCGCTGGCGGCGGATGTTGGCCCTGCCTAAATTTTTCTTCCGCACCCTCATCCATCGGTGATGTTTTAACCATAAATTTTGCTCCGGGGACGAAAAGGGGGAGAAATTGTGGATAAAGGTTACGCCTGGGGGAAATTGGGTTACATTTATTAGGTATCGCCGTCTAGATTGGTGTTGACTGGCAGGCGATCGCCCACACCTCCGGTTACGCTGACGAAATATTAAATTTTATTAACTTTTGCGGCTTATTTTCCAGTCCGTTGGTCATTTTGGTTGAGGAGTGTTCTGTGATGATTAACCGATCGATGAAATCTTGTTTATTAGCGGCCCTGGGGGGATTGCTACTGGGGGGAATGGCCGCTCCGGCGATCGCCAACCCCGTTAGTATTGTCCCTGGTATGGCGGCCCCAGCCCCGGACAAAGAAACGGCCCAAGCCAACTATGACCAGAGTTACCAAGCCTATACAGAGCTTTTGGGGCAGGTCACCAGCATTAACCAGTTTCGGGACGTGTCCCCCAACAATTGGGCCTACGAAGCACTGCGGAATTTAGTCGATAACTACGGTTGTATTGTTGGTTACCCTGATAGAACTTTCCGTGGCGATCGGGCTTTGACCCGCAACGAGTTTGCCGCCGGTTTGAGCGCTTGCCTAACTCAGTTGGAGGCCAGGATGTTGGCCTCCCGGCAACAGTTGGGGCAGTTTATGGAAGAAAAAGAAACATCCATCGCTGCTGGGGACACCCTGGAGAATGTTTTCACCCGAGCTTCCTACAATGCCACAGGGCGTTTTTACGACCTCACCAGTATTTCTGGACAAGCTAACAAAATTTTCGGTTGGCGCAGTTGGCCCGGCTCCTACTTTGACAACATGATTGCTGAAGACGCGGCAGTGGTGGAAGCTGTTTACCAAGATGCGTTGGAGCAACAAACCAGGGGCACCGTGATCCATACCAGGGATTTACCAGACCCCTTTAACCAGTCCCTGTTGGAAGATTGGTCTCAATACACCCGCTTTGGGAATCCTCCCCTGCCCCCCACCGCCCCCGGCTTTTAAGGCATTAACGCTCGTTTTTCTCTGAATCTATGTTTCTAACTGCTCTGCGGTCTTTTCTTGTCATCCTGGCCATAGCCTGTCTCTCCTTGGCGATCGCCATGCCCGCTTGGGCCTTGACTGAAGTACCCCTGACGGAAATTGACTACAAACCCTGTCCGGCAGACCTAGCGGAAGGCAATGTGGGCAGTGGTTCGAGCAATCCGGCCAACTGCTTTTTAGTAACCGGCATTGCCAATAATCGGACGGGGAAAACAGTGTATGATGCCGACGTTTTTGGCCGTATCTACGATGCCAACCACGAACCGGCCATGCAAAATCGCACCCGCTTGGGTAACATTGCCGAAATTCCCCCAGGAAAAAGCAACTTTGAGGTGCGTATCAACGTGCCCGCTCAACAACCCCTACCTTTGCAGTTAGAACAGTTCAAAGCCTCGGGTTTTTCCGCTAAAATCCGTGGCCAGGCACTGTAAACTTTGTTGACTGGCCTCCGGTCA
This sequence comes from Synechocystis sp. FACHB-383, assembly GCF_014698605.1. Classification (NCBI taxonomy): domain Bacteria; kingdom Bacillati; phylum Cyanobacteriota; class Cyanophyceae; order Synechococcales; family Merismopediaceae; genus Synechocystis; species Synechocystis sp. FACHB-383. The sequence continues at coordinate 105,371 of NZ_JACJTJ010000013.1, forward strand.
GATCTCAGCGGAGTTTTGGTTGAGACTGAGTTAACACTTTGTTGCTTGTTATTGACAGTGTTGGCCAGGACATTACCATAGACTGATAGATTTTTTCCACCTCCCACCCTTACTCCTTAATAATTTTGTTTTATCATCGCCAGCGGTTACCGCAACCCCCATGTTTAGCCGTCTCACTAGCTTATTTAGCCGTAAATCCTCCGGGGTAGGGCTAGAAATTACCCCCGAAAGGGTTAATGTTGCCCAACTTACTTCCCAGGGTCAGAATTATAAACTGAGGAAATTTGGCCACGCTTCCATTCCGGAGGGAATTTTTGAGGAGGGGAAGATCGTTGATTCTCCGGCCCTGGCGGAAATTATTCAGGAACTGCTGGGCGAGCATAGCATTAACACCAAGCAGGTGGCGACGGCGGTGCCCATGCGGGAGGCCATTATTCGTATGCTGCCGGTGCCGGCGGAGTTGGACGAAAATGAATTGCGCGACATGGTGCTGAACCACGAAGCGGCCCTGTATTTGCCCTATCCCAGGGAAGAAGTGGATTTGGATTACCAAAAACTAGGCTTGTTCGAGGATGAAGACGGCATTGAAAAGGTGCAGGTGTTGTTGGTGGCCACCCGTCGGGAGGTAACCGATTCCTATCTAGATACTTTTCAGCAGGCGGGGCTCCAGGTAGATGTGCTGGAAATCAATAGTTTTGCCCTGATTAGAACCATTCGGGAACAGTTGCGGCAGTTTGGTTCCCGGGAAGCGGCGGTGCTGGTGGATATTGAGTTCGACAGCACGGAAATTGCCATCATTGTGGATGGAGTGCCCCAATTTTCCCGCACAGTTCCCATTGGCACCTACCAGATGCAGAATGCCCTTTCCCGGGCGATGAATTTGCCGCCTTCCCGCAACCCAGAAATTTTGCAGGGTATGACCATTCCCGTCACCCAGTTCGACACCATGAGCACCCAAGGCACAGCGGTTAATCCCGGTATGAACGCCCTAATGCGGGTCATGGGGGAACTAACCGACGAGCTGCGGCGGTCCATCAACTTCTACCTCAACCAGAGTGAGGAATTGGAACTGGTGCAGTTGCTCTTGGCCGGTCCCGGTGGGGGTTTGATCCAATTGGATGAGTATTTCACCCAACGCTTAAGTATTCCCACTGTCAAGGTAGACCCCTTTGAAGCCCTGGCGATCGACACTGATCAGAACTTTTCTGACGTAGAACGTCCCAGTCTGGCCACGGTTTTGGGATTGGGTATCCGAGAAGCCTAGCTCCTTAGACTTGTTCGCCTTGCCCATACTTGTTAGTTACTTCACTCCTCTTCTTTATTCGATGCCATACTCCACTGAAACCCTCCCATGTATAGCCTAGACGTCAACTTTCTCAAGGACCGCAACTCTGACGTTGTTCGATCCACCCAAACCACCAGCATTACCCTAGCGGGGGACGATCTACAGAAACAAATGCCGCTTTACATTGGGGCAGGGGTGATGGTATTACTACCTGCTTTAGCTGGGTTGGGAGTGCTGCTGATAAATTGGCAAAAGGGTGTCGCCCAGACCAATATTCAACAGTTAGAAACAGAGTTGACCCAACTACAGGGGGAACAGCAGAAAATCCAGGAAGTGCAAGCAAAAACAGCGGCGGCCCACCAGGATGCGGACGGCTTAATCGCTGTGTTTAATCAAATTAAACCTTGGTCGGCTTTGTTGCAGGAGATTACTAATCAGTTACCCCAAGAAGTACAGTTACAAAGTATCCAACAGGAAGGAAACGTTTTGACTCTGTCCGGGTTTGCCGGGAACTACGGCGCCCTAAATGATTTTCTCCTCACTTTACAGAGTTCAAAGTTTTTACAGGCTAATAAAACTCAGTTAATGACGGCCAATGCAGCAGCTTTACCCATTACCGGGGAAGGCACAACAGCCCAAACGGGCGGCACAGAGGAACCAGAAGTTGACCAGGGCACTTCTACGGTTTTGATTCCAGCGGGGGTGAGCTACACCATCCAGACGGAAATCACTAACACCCCAGACAAAGACCTGATAACAGCATTAATTAAAAATGGGGCGGCGGGTTTAGTGGCCCGGTTTAAGTTTTTAGAGCTCAAGGGGGTATTGGATCGGCCAGCAGATGTGCCGGATGTCCCCCCTCCCCCGATTGTGGAACCGACAGGGGATGCTCCTCCACCGGAGCCGTCAAACTAGCAACCTTAATTTATTACCAACAATTGCGACTGAATTTGTTTTTAGAGGGGTGTCATGACTAGCTACAGTGAAGAGTATTCGTCAACAACGACAATTATTGATGAAGAATTTGACGCCGGGGGCAATTATCCGACGGCATTTGGGATAACTTTTACTCCCCAGGTAAGTGGAATCAGCCTAGGGATTCTTGGCTTGCTGGCCATGGGCTATGTGTTGCTCAATTTTTTCATGCCAGCTTTGGGGGAGTATCAACAACTTAAGCAAGATGAACAGGCAAAGCAGGCCGAGGTTGATCAGCAATCCCCGGAAATTTTGATGCGTCGTTTGGCTAATGCGGAGGTACAGTTACAAGAAGCCCAGCAGAGAAAAGCAACGGTGCTAGAACTCTATGCCAATAGCGAAGATCTGAACACAATCCTCTATAACTTCAACACTTTGTTCGTCGATAGGGACATGAAGTTATTGAGTTTTTTGCCCCAGGGAGAGCCGGTGGTGATTGCTGATGATAGTCTGGGGGCCAACGTCAATAATCGGCTGAAGCGGCAAACCTATACCATTTCCATGGCCGGTGGCTTTAGCCAAACCTTGGCCTTAATTAGGGACATTGAACGGCTTCAGCCGCTGATTTTAATGAAAAATTTGCGGACTAGCTTGGTCAACCCAGAATTTCCAGTCAATGTGGTCAGGGATGGGGACACCGTGCAAGTACAGACCGATGCGTCGGATACTCTAACTACAGATTTAACTTTGGAGGTGTTTATGCCATTAACCCCTGAGGAGATTGCGGCCCTGACTCCCCCACCGCCGCCACCTGGCCAGGAGGGACAACCCCCAGCGGAAGGAGAAACGCCTCCGGCTCCCTAGTGGGCAATTTTACTGATAAATTATCGCTAACGGTCTTACGGTTTTTGAATAATTATTCAATAATTGATTTTAATTGGTGTGTGAGGAGCAATTCTGTGAAAAATTTTCGGTTTTGGTTAACGACGGAAATGGTAGCCTGCTGTTTACTGACTATGGCCCCCGCCCAGGCGGAAACCCTGCCCCAGTCGGATACATTTGGCGCAAATCTAGAAACGGCGATCGCCAGTGACTCGAGTCGAGATTGGCTAAAGTTTGAAAGAAATTTGGAGCAGTCCCTCAAGCAAAAAGGGGATATTGATTCTTGGTCACCATCATTGGAGTTGACCCAGACCAAATCTCTTATCAAGCCAGGGCAAAAGTTAACGAATATTGAGTTGCTAGTGCAGGAGTTGGAAGCCCTATCCGATCCCTTAGCCTTAAACTTTCCAGAACCGAACCAGACCAGTGTTGCTCAAATGGCGCCCCCCAGCCGTCCTATGCCTCCTCCCCCAGCGGGCAGTGGACAAGTCATGTTTCCCAATCCGGAAATTATTATTCAACAACAGGGTGGTGCTCCCCAGGGAGGAGCGAGAGTAGGTAATCCCAGTATTTTATCCCCCGCTGTGCCCGTGGCTCCTGTCCGTTCTAGGGCAGTGCCCCCACCGGTGGGGGATTTGGCTATTTCCAATATCAATGCGTCCTTCGACATGATTGATCTTGGGCAAAGGGGTCAGGTTAACGTACCGAGTTTAGTATTACGAGAAGCCCCAGCCCGGGAAGTTTTGGCGGTGTTGACTCGTTATGCCGGTATGAACCTGATTTTCACAGACAATCAGAACAATGAAGGTACCCCCACCCCTGGTACTCCTCCGGGTGGACAAGATGCTCCTCCCCAAGCTCAATCCACTATCACTCTGGATATTCAAAATGAAAGTGTTCAGGATGTCTTTAACTACGTTCTGATGGCATCAGGGCTCAAAGCTAGTCGTCGGGGTAACACCATTTTTGCGGGGGCTAGTCTGTTGCCTTCTGCGCGAAATATTATTACCCGCACCATCCGGTTGAATCAAGCCAGCGCTGAGTCTGTAGCCAGTACATTGGCTTCCCAAGGGGCTGAAGTGAATATTCTCTTCGAGGGCCAAGAAGATGTCCAACTCGCCGAGAACGCTCCGCCAAGGGTAATTAAGCAGCCTCCTACCCTAGTTCCATTAACTGTTCAAAAACCAGCCAACGACTCTTCAGTTTTAATCCTGGAAGGGTTGGTAGTTAGTACCGATCCACGACTGAACACTGTAACTTTGGTGGGCGAACCCCGTAATGTGGAATTGGCTAGCTCCATGATCACGCAAATGGATGCTCGCCGTCGTCAAGTTGCAGTGAACGTCAAAATTATTGATATCAATCTTAATAATATTCAGGATTATGACAGCAGTTTTTCCTTTGGTATAGGAGATAGTTTCTTTGTGCAAGACAGTGGTAGGGGGATAATGCGTTTTGGTGATACGGCTCCGGTCCAGGAAATTGACATTAACAATAGTTTAGGGCGAGTTACTAACCCCCCTGCCATCGTCAATCCATTTTTTAACGGTCCCGGTGAAGATGTTTTCTTTGACCTTAATAGAATAACCAATATTGAAACTCCCCTTGGGACAGGAACAATTCCCCTTAATTTCTTTACATCAGGATCGGGAGCTATTTCTAATAATCCACTATTTAACGGGGTTACCGACTTTCCAATCGCAGAAGTTGATGAAGAGGGAATTTTAACAGTTACTTATCCCGAGTTTGGTTTGCCTTCTTTCTATCAGTATCCGAAGAAATTCCAGGCACAGATTGACGCTCAAATACGTAGTGGCAATGCCAAAATTCTCACCGACCCAACTTTGATTGTTCAAGAAGGTGAAGCAGCTCAAGTTAAGTTAACTGAGTCTGTTATTGCTAGTGTTGATACTCAAGTTGATACCCAAGGAAATACAGCAGTCAGAACTATCACACCAGTTCTGGAAGATGTTGGGTTGACCCTAAATGTCATCGTTGATCGAATTGATGACAATGGCTTTATTACGTTGCGGGTTAATCCAATCGTCGCATCTCCTGCTGGCACAGAAAGGTTTGACAGCGGTGCTGGTGCCGTTAACGAAATAACACTGATAAACAAAAGGGAACTTACTTCCGGTGTAGTTCGGCTGAGGGATGATCAGACATTCATTCTGTCTGGCATTATTTCGGAACTCCAACGTTCTACCACAAGTAAAGTTCCAATTCTGGGAGATTTACCGGTGATTGGGGCATTGTTTAGGCAGTCCACAGACACCACAGACCGTTCGGAAGTTATTATTCTTATGACTCCCAAAATCATTCATGATAGTACGGAGGCTCAATTTGGCTTCCGTTATAACCCCGATGCGGCGACGGCGGAATTCCTCAGGCAAAAAGGATTCCCTGTTCAGGCTCAGCCCTAATTACTATCGGGAAACTAAGATATTTACCAGCCGTTCCAGCAAATTAACTCGATAAAAGGGTTGACAGATCTGGGATAGCTGGTTTTCTTTGGCTTGATAATCTTTGAAAACAATCACGTTGCCGTAAACACTTTCGGGAGGAAAAAGCTTTTCTAGCTCGGTTACTTCTAGTTGATGAAGATCAAAAACTATTTCTTTGCAGTCTGGGGCGAAATCCAACAAAATTCCCTGGCTGTAACCGAGGTTTTTTAATAATTTCATAATGTTTAATGTATTTTGGAAAAATTCTGGGGCCCAGCCTTTTTGATTTTGTCCACGATTTACTCCCCCGCCATACTCAAACATAACCACAGCAGGTAGCAGTTTTTCGGCTAAATCTTCTAGCTGTTGCATAACTGTCCATTCCCAACCTTCAATGTCAAGTTTTAGACAAGTTATTTGCTCAATTTGTTGTTGATTTATTAAAGTTTGCAGGGTGATGGTTTTCACCTGGCGAGCCTGCCTGGAAGCTCCAAACCATTGGGGGGAAAGGGAACTAAAATTGCTATTGAAAATGCCCGCAAATTTACCAACATAAAGAGTTTGTTCTCCATTTTGATCGGACAAACAAACAGATAAAAGAGTTAACTTGGGATGTTCCGCTAATTTTTTTAACGCTTTCACTGGTAAAGGCTCGATCGCCAGACTGGTAAAGCCTAATTCAGCGAAAATTTGGCAATAAAAAGCAAAGGTTCCTACCCCGACATCAATGCATACTCCCTGGCGCTGGGGGTCAACTTCCGGTAAAAGTTGGGCTAATAGGGCTTGGCAACAGGGTTCAACACGCATAAGTGGGGTTTAAAAGTTATTAATCAGGACGTAAAAAGAGGGCATTGAGATAGCGTACATGGCCATCCGCAGCGACCACTTGATCCAAATTGCCAGCATACCGTAGTCCGAGATTGTCCAACAGTGGGAAAATATCTCGAAATTGACATTGCCCCTCATACAAACCATCCAGGGAAATTTCTAAAATACAAGCCTTAGCTTGGCCCAATATTTTTTCTCCGCCCCGAATTACTCGGTCTTCGTAACCCTGTACGTCGATTTTTACCAATAATTCCTGTAGTAATTTTCTTTCAAATTGTGCCATTTCCCCATCGAGGGTTGATTGGCGGACGATAATTTTTTCCTGTTCCCGCACCATGGGATACAAACTTTCGCAAAGCTCCGTGGTTGGTAAGAGGGACGAAGAAGCGGTAAAAAGCAAATGACTATTAATTTCTAGTTGATCCACCCGATCGCCGAGGGCCAAGTTGAAAGTACGAACCCGGTTTTGCTGGCGATCGCCCCATTGTCGGAGTTGTTGATAGGGCAGGGGCAGAGGCTCAAAAGCAAAAATTTGGGCTTGGGGGAAGTAACGGCGCATTTTTGCAGCAAATTGTCCCTTGTTAGCCCCAATGTCGATAATGGTTTGGATATCTAACTGTGTAATTCCCAGCAGGCGACTGTCCCAACTGGGGGTCAGTAAATTGCCTACAAAATTAAAAAAATTATCACTACAACGACGAAAAAAGGGACTACTCAGTAGCTTATTGGCTCTGGGGTTATTATTTGGCATTACCCTGGGAAAGTTGAAATAAAAGACAAAATAGATGGTTTGGACATTACTGCATAGTCGGCTCCATCAATGCTTGCAACAGCGATTTCCCCAATTAAGAGCAAGTCGCATCCTCATAGCGGTATCGGGGGGACAAGACTCCCTCTGTTTACTGCATCTCCTTAACGATTTAACCAAACAATGGCAGTGGCATTTGGCCGTAGCCCACTGTGACCACCGCTGGCCCACTGATGGGGGTATTGCGGATCACGTACAGCGCCTCGCCCAAGGTTATAAATTACCCTATTTCCAACGGGATGCCCAAAATTTACCCCAGACTGAAGCGGCGGCCCGCCATTGGCGTTACCAGGCCCTCACGGCGATCGCCATTGAAGAACATTTTCCAGTGCTGGTGACGGGCCACACCCAGAGTGATCGGGCAGAAACGTTGCTATTCAACTTAGTGCGGGGCAGTGGTAGTGACGGTTTGCAGGCAATGAACTGGGTGAGGGATTTGGCCGAGTTCCACTCAGGAAAAACTCAGATCAAGTTAATTCGTCCCCTATTGGAAATTAGCCGTCAGGAAACGGGGGATTTTTGCCGCCAAGAAAAATTATCGGTGTGGGAAGATGTGCTGAATGAAAAATTAACCTATCGCCGTAATCGCATCCGGGGAGAACTTATTCCCTACCTCCAGAAACACTTTAATCCCCAAGTGGAACAAAACTTAGCCCAAACGGTGGAACTGTTAACGGCAGAAGTTGCCTATTTGGAGCAAATTAGTGAGGAAATTTATCAAACCCTCATCCAATCGGATCAAAAAAGTCTAGATCGCCGTCGGCTCAGTCAACAACCGTTAGCTTTGCAACGACGCATTATTCGCCAGTTTTTACAAAACTGCCAATCTAAGACTGCCAATTTTGCCCAGATCGAACAGGTGGTGAATTTAATTAATGCCCCCAACCGTTCCCAAACTTCCTCTCTACCAAAGCAGGGAATAGTGAGGGTGGACGGGAATTTTTTAAGGTATTTAACTGTTGATTAATCCCTCTTAGAAAGGGAGGTAATTCCCCAAGAGTTCCCTTTCAAAAGCCCATGGCCTTAGCAACCACATCTAAATCTGGCTTCAGTCCAGCCTTAACCTCATTGCCACTGTTATTGACCGCACAATCTGGATCTTTTAAACCATTACCCGTCAGCACACAAACCACCGTGGCCCCAGCGGGGACTTGATCCTTACGTTTCAACAAACCAGCTACGGAAGCGGCACTGGCGGGCTCACAGAAAACCCCTTCCTCGGCGGCTAGGATGCGATAGGCTTCCAAAATTTCCCCATCGGTGACGGGGTGAAATTCCCCATTGCTGGCTTTGGACGCGGCCCAGGCTTTGTCCCAGTTGGCAGGATTACCAATGCGAATGGCGGTGGCTAGGGTTTCGGGGTGGCTAACGGGTTGGCCTTGAATGAACGGGGCCGATCCGGCGGCTTGGAAGCCCATCATGCGGGGGAGGCGATCGCCTTTGCCCAGCTCTTTGTATTGACAAAAACCCATCCAATAGGCGGTGATGTTACCGGCATTGCCCACGGGGATGCAGAGCCAATCGGGGGCCTGCCCCAGTACATCCACAATTTCAAAAGCGGCGGTTTTTTGACCCTCCAAGCGGTAGGGATTGACGGAATTCACCAGGGTGACGGGGTAATGTTCCGACAACTGCCGCACCGTAGTCAACGCATCATCAAAGTTGCCGTCAATGGCAATTACTTCCGCCCCGTAAATTAAAGCCTGACCTAGTTTTCCTAGGGCAACATAGCCATCGGGAATGATCACAAAAGCTCGCAAGCCTGCCCGCCTGGCATAGGCCGCCGCCGCCGCTGAAGTGTTACCCGTGCTAGCACAAATTACCGCTTTGGCCCCTGCTTCCTTGGCCTTGGAAATGGCCATGGTCATGCCCCGGTCTTTGAAACTGCCAGTGGGGTTCAGACCGTCGTACTTGACAAATACCCGCACATCTTTGCCAATACGCTTGGCGATCGCCGGGGCGGGAATGAGGGGAGTATTGCCCTCCAACAGAGTCACCACCGGAGTTTGGTCCGATACTGGCAAATAGGGACGATAGGTTTCAATCAATCCACGCCAACGACAGGCCGAACTCTGGGGACAGACGGGGGTAGCACTGGGCAACACTGTCGAATTTGGGGCGGATGGAGGCATAGTGAAAGAATGACAAAAAATCATGGCGGGCCATGGCCCAGGGTTCCATTCTACAAAACAGCGGGCACCGAAATGTCGATCGCCTCAGAATTGGATTATTGCCCAAACGATTAATAAACATAGGTTAAACATATAGTTCAGGCCTTGGTCTGTCCTGGTTGGAGTCCTATAATCAGGAAAATTGGCAAAATGCCCCCAGGCGATCGCCCACAAGTCCGGTAAGCTTGACCCAGGTATAACCCTTTGTGGGGCAACACCGCTGGAACACCCCCCTGACCACCATTAGCCGTGAGGAGACCATTGGCCCTGTGTTTGTTTTAACCGGTTACGAATATTTTCTTGGCTTTCTCTTTATTTGCTCCCTGGTGCCAGTGTTGGCCCTGACTGCATCTAAACTCCTCCGCCCCAGGAGTGGTGGCCCGGAACGGCAAACCACCTACGAATCCGGTATGGAGCCCATTGGGGGAGCCTGGATTCAGTTCAACATCCGCTACTACATGTTCGCCCTGGTGTTTGTGGTCTTCGATGTGGAGACGGTGTTTCTTTATCCCTGGGCCGTTGCCTTTAATCAGTTGGGCCTGTTAGCCTTTGTAGAAGCATTGATCTTCATTGCCATTTTGGTGGTTGCCCTGGTCTACGCTTGGCGCAAAGGGGCTCTGGAGTGGTCCTAGAAGTATTAGTAGTTGCTACCAATCCATTGTCCTTACCTTGCCTGACCTTTCTATTGTCTTCTCCCATTTCCTATGAGTCCCAACCCTGCTAACCCCACTGACCTGGAACGGGTCGCCACGGCCAAAATTCTCAACCCCGCCAGCCGTAGTCAGGTCACCCAAGACCTTTCAGAAAATGTCATCTTGACCACGGTGGATGATCTCTACAATTGGGCTAAACTTTCTAGTCTCTGGCCCCTGTTATATGGCACCGCCTGTTGCTTCATTGAATTTGCCGCCCTGATCGGCTCCCGCTTCGATTTTGACCGCTTTGGTTTGGTGCCCCGTTCTAGCCCCCGGCAAGCGGACTTGATTATCACCGCCGGAACCATCACCATGAAAATGGCCCCCGCCTTGGTGCGTCTCTATGAAGAAATGCCAGAACCGAAATATGTCATTGCCATGGGAGCCTGCACCATTACCGGTGGTATGTTCAGCAGTGATTCCACCACAGCAGTAAGGGGGGTGGATAAGTTAATTCCGGTGGATGTGTATATTCCCGGTTGCCCTCCCCGCCCAGAAGCCATTTTTGATGCCATTATTAAACTGCGTAAAAAGTTGGCCAACGAATCTATCCAAGAACGGGCCATTACCCAACAAACCCATCGCTACTACAGCACTTCCCACCAAATGAAAGTGGTAGCACCGATTTTGGATGGCAAGTATTTACAACAGGGTACCCGTTCCGCTCCCCCTCGGGAGTTGCAGGAGGCCATGGGCATGCCTGTGCCCCCTGCTTTGACCACCTCTCAACAAAAGGAGCAATTAAACCGTGGCTGAGGAAGTAAATACCCCCAATGAAGCTGTTGATCCCCAAGAGGAGACGGCGATCGCCCCTGTGGGCCCCGTATCCACCTGGCTGACCACCAATGGCTTTGAGCACCAGAGCTTAACGGCGGATCACCTGGGGGTAGAGATGGTGCAAGTGGAAGCGGATTTGCTTCTGCCTCTCTGTACGGCTCTGTATGCCTATGGGTTTAACTATTTACAATGCCAGGGAGCCTACGACGAGGGGCCCGGTAAGTCCTTGGTGAGTTTTTACCATCTGGTGAAGTTGGCCGAGGATACCCGTAACCCGGAAGAGGTGCGTCTGAAGGTATTTTTACCGAGGGAAAATCCCATGGTGCCTTCGGTGTACTGGATTTGGAAAGCGGCGGACTGGCAAGAGCGGGAATGCTACGACATGTTCGGCATTGTCTATGAAGGTCACCCCAATTTAAAACGGATTTTAATGCCGGAGGATTGGGTAGGCTGGCCCCTGCGCAAGGATTATATTTCCCCTGATTTCTACGAGCTCCAAGACGCCTATTAGTCCTGTCTGGCCACAGCAAAATCAATTTTTAACTCCCCCTTTCCCCCACCGTTGACAATGGTCTCAAAACTTTGGGGGAATATTTTTGCATTGTTTGTCCCCATCCGGTCCCATCGGCGATCGCCAACCATTTCTTTGTGTGTTTGACTCTGGTCAACTTGATACTGTTGTCGGCCTTATGTATTTTGAAATGAAGAAATGCAGTGACTTCAGCCATTGTTTGGCAGAATTGAAGGACGCAGCCGACCTGTTCAAGGTCATCAATATCAGGGAAAGATGTTTATGGGCAATAGTCCCCAAAATTCAGAATTTACTGAACGTTTAAGGCAAGAAGTACCCTTTTTTGAAGGATTTGGGCTGGAAATATTGCAAGAAACCATTGTCCATGTTTCCATTCGCAGCCATCCAGCCAACCAAGTTATTCTCCTCGAACATGACTGGGGCGGTTCAGTCTATTTTGTCATGGATGGCTGGGTTAAAATCCGTACCCATAATGTGGACGGTCGGGAGGTAACCCTCAACATTGTCGGTCGAGGAGAGATTGTGGGGGAAATGGCGGCGATCGAAGAAGCTCCCCGTTCCACTGATGTCATTACCCTTACTCCGGCGGAAGTCTGCAGCGTGCCGGCGCTGGAGTTTTACAATTTTCTCAAAACTGAATCAATGGCGGGCATTCGTTTAGCCCAGATTATTGCCCGTCGTTTGCGGCAACTTAACCGTCGTTTGCGGCTGAGGGAGGCGGAAAGTTTAACCAGGGTGGCGGATACCCTCCTATTTTTGGCGGAAGGTCGGGGGCGGGATACGGGCAAAGGGGTAATTATTCCCAATTTGCCCCACCGGGAATTGAGTAGTATTAGTGGGTTAGCAAGGGAAACGGTGACCCGTTGCTTAACCAAGCTGGAAAAACGGGGTTTAATCCATCGAGAGTCGGATTTTATTAGTGTGGCCAATCTCAAGGATTTGGAGGATCTAATTTCTTGAGCAGAGGAAATTTAGCTCCGGTGGCATTACTGATTGCCGAAACAGATTATGTCACACTAGGTGGGTTGGGCTTGTTGCTGTAGAACCCCGTATTGAGTGGGCCCAAAGTTATATCCGAAAAACTTTTTCCATGGCTTTTCCTGCTGACCGATCGCCAGATACTGAGATTAACAATGTTGTGAGTGACTCCGGAGAAGTGGCGGAAACCGCAGACGACGATAACTGGGTTGATGCGGAGGACGGGGAGACGGAGGCGGTAGCTTCCACCCAGGAATTACCCTTGAGCCGCCAACAGCCAGTGTTGAAATCCCCCCAAACCCTAGCCATGGTGGAAAGTGCTTTTCTGGCTAGCATGGTCAGCATTATTTGGCTGATTAATTATTATTTTCCCATTGGCCCCCTATTGCGGATTCTGTTTCCCATCCCCCTGGCACTGGTTTATCTGCGTTGGCGATCGCCAGCGGCTATTAAGGGCATGATTGCGGCGGGATTATTGCTGTCGGTCTTGATGGGCCCAACCCGGAGTGTGGTTTTTGTCATTCCCTATGGGCTGATGAGTTTGCAATTGGGATTCTGCTGGGTGAGGAATGCCTCCTGGGGCTTTTCCATTTTTACCGGTGCACTCATTGGCACCTTTGGCTTCTTCTTCCGCTTTTGGCTATTTTCCTTTCTACTGGGGGAAAATCTTTGGCAGTACGTAATGGGACAGATCACCAACTTGGTTGATTGGCTATTTTTACAATTCAATATTTTGGCCCAGCCGGACGTGCTCTTGGTACAACTTTTGGCAGTGGCTATGGTTTTCCTCAACAGTCTGATTTATATGGTGGCAGTGCACTTAACCGCCCTCTTAATTTTGGATCGTCTGGGTAATCCCATTCCCCGCCCGCCCCAATGGTTAAAGGTGATTTTGGATTATGATTATTAGCCCACAAAAATTTTAAGCGTTCACAAAAAGTGTCCGTGGGAACAGGTTAAACCCCAGACAAGACAGTAAACTAAGACCGTGGAAGTCCGCCTAACCTTTGCAGTGTAGTCTTTTGGAGAGTCGGTTTTTATGTCAGACCTGAACCGTGGCATCATGAAGTTCGATGGGGCCGATAAGCCCTTCCTCGTCGCTGTTTCGGCAATTTTAATCCTGGGGGGCATTGGCGCCCTGATTATCTGGGCCTTACGGGTGGCCTACGCCGTAGGCTAGGGGCTTTGCACCAGAGCAAAACTTAATGACCCAATCCCTTTCCGCAGAAAAACTTCACTTCACCACCAAGCTGGCCTACGGAGCAGGGGATTTTGGCCCGGCGATCACTGCCAACATTTTGGTGTTTTACCTGCTGTTTTTCCTCACTGATGTGGCGGGGGTGCCGGCGGCCCTGGCGGGTAGTGTGTTGATGATTGGTAAAATTTTTGATGCCATCAATGACCCAATCATTGGCTTGTTGAGTGACCGTACCCGCACTCGTTGGGGTCGCCGTTTGCCTTGGATGTTGGCGGGGATGATTCCCTTTGCCCTGTTGAATTCTGCCCAATGGTTAATTCCCCATTTCAGTGACGATCGCTTAACTAATCAATGGGGATTATTTATTTACTACGTGGCGATCGCCATGGCATTTAATCTGTGTTACACCACGGTTAATTTGCCCTACACTGCCCTAACACCAGAATTGACCCAGAACTATAACGAGCGCACCAGGTTAAATAGTTTTCGGTTTTTCTTTTCCATTGGCGGCAGTATTCTCTCTCTAATTCTTTACATTCTGATCGCTGCCGGTTTACCTGATCGCCCCCAGGCGCAATTTGCCCAATTGGGGGTGATGATTTCCGTGCTTTCCCTCTCTGCTTTACTTTGGAGTGCTTTACGGCTGCAAGAAAAGGGCAAAGACCCCATTCTTTCTCCGACTCTGCGTCAGCGCTTGGCCCCCTTATTAATGACCGCTGGTATTACTTTAATTACCTTGGCGATCGCCAGAAGCTTTAACTTACTAGGGGCAAGTGGTTTTGACTACATTAGCTTTTTTCTGATTCTACTGGGGCTAATCTGGGGAGGATTTGGTTTTACCCTCCGAGACAGTGCCATAGAAGATCATTTACGAAAGGGAGATGGACCATCCAGTCCTGAGAACACCGAAAGTTTACCCCTGTTTAAACAACTTAAAATTGCCTTCCGCAACCGGGCTTTTTTATTTGTTATCGGTATTTACCTCTGTTCCTGGTTAGCTGTACAACTTACCGCGTCAATTCTGGTTTATTTCGTCGTCAGTTGGATGGGCTTAAGCGAACAACAGTCCGGCACCATTGCCCTCGCCGTCCAAGGTACAGCCCTAGTAATGCTATTTATCTGGCAGGCCCTAGCCCAGTTTCTAGATAAAAAAGTTATTTACTTCCTCGGATCCGTGGTGTGGATGGGGGCAGAAGTTGGTCTTTGGTTAGTGCAACCGGGGCAAGTCGCTCTACTGTACACCCTAGCGGTTTTTGCCGGGGTGGGGGTATCCGTTGCCTATCTCATTCCCTGGTCCATGATTCCCGACGTGGTGGATTTGGACGAATTAAACACTGGCAAACGCCGAGAAGGAGTCTTCTATGCCTTTATGGTGCTACTGCAAAAGGTCGGTTTAGCCCTTGGCTTATTTTTGGTGGGGTTAACCCTCCAAGCCTCTGGATTTATTGCCCGTGTTCCCGGAGAACCCATTCCCACCCAACCCGATAGTGCCCTCTGGGCCATCCGCTTTGCCGTTGCCCCCCTGCCGGCCTTCTTTTTGTTAGGGGGATTAATCCTCGCTATTTTTTATCCTATTACCAGGGCTGTGCATACCGACATTCGCCGTCAACTGCAAGAACGTCAGCAAGGAAATAATATTTGATTAGCCTCTCAATTAAGCGTTTAAACATCGCGCTTTTTTCCTGCGGCCATCATCAACGCCACCAATCCATCCGCCAGGCGATCGCTCTCCAGGGGCAGAATATCTTCCCCTTGCATTAACTTTTGCACAATTAAAAAATGCACTAAAGACCCCGCAAAAATTCGAGCGGCCACCATTGGATCCGGGAAATGGAGTTGGGGTTGGGAACCGAGGTAAATGGCTAAATTTTCTAACATTGGTTTTTGGATTTCCCG
The DNA here is from genome assembly GCF_014698605.1 of Synechocystis sp. FACHB-383. Lineage (NCBI taxonomy): Bacteria > Bacillati > Cyanobacteriota > Cyanophyceae > Synechococcales > Merismopediaceae > Synechocystis > Synechocystis sp. FACHB-383. The sequence continues at coordinate 120,780 of NZ_JACJTJ010000013.1, forward strand.
CACAAAGCTTTGGGCTAAGGTCGGAAACCGTTCGGATTCGCCAATGATCAAGCGAATCAGGGTTAATAAGGCCGGATTCTGGGCAAACCCGGTCAGGGCTTTATCGGCCAATTGACGCAAAAACATTTCCGGGGGCAAATCCACATCGGCGATCGCCGGTCGATGGGGAAACAGGGGATCGCAACTTTGGCTTAGGTTCTGCACCAAGGCCATGAATAATCCTTCCTTATCCTGAAAATAACTGTAGAGGGTAGGTTTAGAGACCCCCGCCGCCCTGGCGATGCGATCCATACTGGCCGCCGCATACCCTTGGGTTGTGAAAATTTTTAAGGCACCATCCAGAATTTGTTCGGCTTTGTCATTGCTGGGGCGTAGCGGTTTAATCGGGTCTAACTCGTTCACAGGTTTGGCTTGCATCGGATCTTCATCTCTTCATCAGCATAGCAAGGGGACTCTCCTTCCTCTAGTTTACTAAACGGTATAGTCAACTTTACTAAACGGTGTAGTAAAATAAAAATATAAAGCTTTCACCCCAGGGGAGCAAAATGGGATCAATTGCAACGGACTTTCAAACATCTTCTCCGGCTAAACCATTGGCTAAAAAGTCTCCTTTTGGCCGTTGGCAGATTGGTGTTGGGCTAATTGGGTTGACATTGTTCGGGGCGATCTCCGCTCAGCAAGGATGGTTACCCTTCATACCGAAGACGGAACCCGTTGAGATGGAAGTTATTCCTTCCCCCTTGCCCACCGTCACTGCCCTAGGTCGTTTAGAACCCCAAGGGGAAATGATTTATCTCAGTGCCCCCACCGCCAGCCAGGAAACTCGATTGGAAAAATTGTTGGTCAAGGTCGGCGATTGGGTGGAAGCGGGTCAAACCATTGCCCTGTTGAGTGGTCGGGATCGATGGCAGGCGGCATTAACCCAGGCCCAAGGGGATTTGCAAGTAGCGGAGGCTCGTTTAGCCCAGGTCAAAGCGGGGGCAAAAGATGAAGATATTACGGCTCAATCGGCCCAAATTACCCAGCGCCAGGCCGAGTGGCAGGAGCAAGTCAAGTCCCAAACTGCCGAAATTAAACGTTTACAAGCCCAATGGGACGGCGATCGCCAAGTTCAACAGGCTACCTTGAAACAATTGCAAGCGGATTGGCAGGGAGAACGGGCGGAAATTCAAGCCAAATTACAACGACTGCAAGCGGAATTGGCCAATGCCCAAATAGAGTATCAACGTCATCAACAGCTTTATACTGCCGGGGCCATTTCCGCATCGGTGTTTGACAGTAAAGCTCTGGCGGTGGAAAGTTTACAGCAACAGGTTAAGGAAAATCAGGCCAACTTAACGCGGGTGAGTCGCACGGCCACCGAAAAAATTAGTGGTGCGGAAACAGAACTAATCCGCATTAATCAGACCTTTCCCGAACAAATCAAATCTGCCCAAGCTGACCTACAACGGTTGCAAAAAACAGGGGTGGCTTCGGTGCAGGAAGCGGAAGCCCAGCGGGAAAGTCTAGCCAACGTGCGTCCAGTGGATGTGCAGGTGGCCGAAGCAGAAGTGCAACGGGCTAAAGCGACGGTGCAAAAAGCCCAAACGGACTTGGCCCAAACGGTGATTACTGCGCCAGAGGTGGGGGAAATTCTCGAAATTTATACCCATCCCGGAGAAAAAATTGCGGATCAGGGCATTGTCAGCCTAGGGCAAACCCAACAAATGATGGCGATCGCCGAAGTTTACCAGGGGGATATTAGCCGCATCCAGCTTGGGCAAATGGCAAAAATCACCTCCCCTATTTTGGATGAACCCTTACAAGGCAGGGTGCAACGGATTGATCCGCTGGTGCAACGCCAAACCATTGTGAATGAAGATCCCGCCGCCAATATTGACGCCAAAGTGATTGAGGTCCGCATTGAGCTTGATCCCGAAAGTTCTAAACGGGTGAAGAATTTAACTAACTTGCAAGTCACCGTCACTATCCAAACCCCGGTGCAATAAGGGCGCATTTTTGAACAATACCCCTGGTTTATCCCATGTTTCGTTTTCGTCAACTGCTCCATACCCTGCGGGATCGCACCCCACTGGGTCTCTTACAACTCAACCATGACCGCCTCCGACTACTGACGGCGATCGCCGGCATTACCTTTGCCGATGTGTTGATCTTTATGCAACTGGGCTTTGCCGATGCGTTGTATCGTACTAACACCCAATATCCCCGGACACTCCAAACGGATTTGGTAATGATTAGTAATCAAGCGGATAATTTCAACGAATTACAGACTTTTTCCCGTCGTCGTTTGTACCAAGCCCTTGATGTGCCGGGGGTGAAATCCGTGGATACGCTTTATGTTAGTTCCGTGCAATGGCGTAATCCCCAAACCAGGGAAAAGACCCCCATGTTAGTTATCGGTCAAGACCCCCATCAGTTTGTACTAAATTTGCCGGTGGTGAATCAACAATTGGATCAATTAACCTTACCCAATACGGTTTTATTCGATCAAAAATCCCGAGGCCGCTACGACCAAATGGTGGAGCAGGTAGAACGGGGGGAAATGGTAACCACGGAAATTGGCACAAACACCGTCACCGTAACGGGATTATTTAGTGTGGGGGCATCCTTCGCCGATGATGGGGCCCTAATGACCAGTACAGAAACCTTTTTAAGGCTTTTTCCCAAACGTCAAGCTAGCACCCCCAGCATGGGCTTAATTTATCTCCAACCCGATGCTGATCCCGTAGCGGTGCGGGAAATGTTATCCCATTATCTTCCCGATGATGTGCTGGTTTTCACCAACGAAGAATATGTCCAGTTTGAGATTGATTATATCCAACGGCGATCGCCAATTGGCTTTGTGTTTGGCTTGGGAACAGTGATGGGTTTCATTGTTGGTACGGTGATTGTCTATCAAGTGCTTTCCACTGATGTCAACAGTCACCTAGCGGAATATGCCACCTTTCGGGCCATGGGCTATCGGCAACGGTATTTATTGGGGGTCATTTTTGAAGAAGCGTTAATTTTGTCTGTCCTTGGCTTTGTTCCTAGTTTGGCGATCGCCTTGGGGGCCTACCGACTGACGGCCTTTGCTACGGCGTTACCAATTTTTATGCCTGTGGGCCGGGCAGTTTTTGTTTTTGTTTTAACCCTGGTGATGTGTAGCTTCTCCGGTGTGATAGCCGCCCGTCGTCTCCAAGCCGCCGATCCCGCTGATATTTTTGCCTAAAATACCATGAACAATCCTCCCATTATTGTTATTCGTCAACTGAACCACTATTTCGGCAGTGGCGATCTCCGTAAACAAGTGTTATTTGACATTGACCTAGATATTCACGCCGGGGAAATTGTCATTATGACTGGGCCATCGGGGTCGGGTAAAACCACTTTATTAACCCTAATTGGGGGACTGCGGGCGGCCCATGAAGGCAGTTTACAAGTATTAGGGCAGGAATTATGTGACGCTACCGAAAAAATATTGGTTAATAATCGGCGCAATAACGGCTACATTTTCCAAGCCCACAACCTCCACCACAGTCTAACCGCTTTGGAAAATGTCCAGATGGGCCTAGAAATTACCGGCAAAATTCCTAAAACGGAACGCCATCACCGGGCGGCCCAGATGTTAGACCAAGTAGGTTTGGCAGATCGTTTACATTACTATCCCGGCGATTTATCCGGCGGTCAAAAACAACGGGTGGCGATCGCCAGGGCCCTCATTAGCCATCCCGAAATGGTCTTAGCCGATGAACCCACGGCGGCATTGGACAAAAAATCTGGTCGGGATGTGGTCAATATCATGCAAAAACTAGCCAAGGAACAGGGCTGTACGGTGTTATTAATTACCCACGACAACCGCATTTTAGATATTGCCGATCGGATTGTTTATTTGGAAGATGGCCATCTTTCCCGGCAACCTGCGGTTGTTTAAAGCAATAAAAAACCCGCCGAAGCGGGGAGAATATTGGATTTAGGTCAGCGTTTAGCAATTAACCAGTTCGCAAAGCCGTAACTTAGTAGCGACCTTGATTTTGGTTGGGTTTGTGGACAATAAAACTCACAGTCTGACACTGTTTGATATTGTCAAAACCGATCACGCGAATGTAGCAATTGGGGTTCTCAGAACGGCATTCCCGTACTTCAGCCAAAACTTCGTTAGCGGTGGCGCCACCAAATAAAGGCAGTTTCCACATGGTCCAGAAGTGGGTTTCGGGTTTGGGATCTTCCTCAAATTCCACACCAGGAATAAAGCCTTGGTCTAACAGAAACTCAACTTGCTTAGCAATTTGTTGATCCGTTAAAGGGGGAAGGTAAGAAAGGGTTTCGTAGCGGCGCTCTTTGGGTAAAGTTTTCATCGATTTAAAAGTTTTCCTTGCTGATGACTACGTTAGGACGGGGGAGAATCATTAGAATCTGATTCTCGGTCGAGGCTTTTGGAAGGGAGAGTGTCCACCTCGGCCACGGTGCGGGTCAGGCGTTCAAGCAAATGGCGACGATGGGCAATGTTGGACTCCGTTAAACTACCGCGGGCCATGCCAGGCAAGAAGTCCAACACCGACTCGGCAATATCTTCCCTAACCGCCAGTATTCTGAGCACTAGCTCTTTATTTTCATCCAGGAGTTCCGTTAAAAACGTTTCTCCATTTTGAATATTGTGGCTGGCCAAATACTGGTTTAACCAAATGGCCTGGGGAGGGTTAGTTTCCCCTAGTTCGCTCTGAATCCTGAGGACGGCTTGGTAGGTGAGATAACTTTGCAGTACTTTCACCGTTGCCTGTGCTATGTGCTTAGTTTGCATGAACAACCCCCATCAGTTTTCAGGTATCAGTTAAACAGTTATCAGTCAAAACGCTATGCCGTAAGTTACTAACTGATTTTGGCAGTTATAACTGTTAGCCACTAACGAATGAGCTTAAGTCAAAACTCACCGATAACTGTTCCCTGACAACTGAACACTGCTTAGAGGGTATCCATAGCCTCGAACTCGAACTTGATTTCTTTCCAGAGTTCACAAGCCGCGGCCAATTCTGGGGACCAGCGACAAGCTTCACGGATTACATCATTACCTTCCCGGGCTAGGTTCCGACCTTCATTCCGAGCTTGAACACAGGCTTCTAGAGCTACCCGATTGGCAGTTGCACCGGGAGCGTTACCCCAGGGGTGACCCAAGGTACCACCACCAAACTGGAGGCAAGAGTCATCACCAAAGATTTCCACCAACGCGGGCATGTGCCAAACGTGGATACCACCGGAAGCTACGGGCATGGTGCCAGGCATGGAAGCATAGTCTTGGGTGAAGAAAATACCCCGGGAACGATCTTCCTCAACGTAATCTTCCCGCATGAGGTCAACGAAGCCCATGGTGATGCCCCGTTCCCCTTCCAATTTACCGACCACGGTACCAGAGTGGAGGTGGTCCCCACCGGATAGACGCAGACATTTGGCCAGAACCCGGAAGTGGATCCCGTGGTTTTTCTGACGGTCAACTACGGCGTGCATTGCCCGGTGAATGTGGAGCAGAATGCCGTTGTCCCGACACCAGCGAGCCAGGGTGGTGTTAGCGGTGAAACCACCAGTGAAGAAGTCGTGCATGATGATGGGGGTGCCAATTTCCTTGGCAAACTCAGCCCGTTTCATCATTTCTTCGCAGGTGCCTGCGGTGACGTTTAGGTAGTGACCTTTCATTTCGTTGGTCTCAGCCTGGGCTTTTTCGATCGCCTCTTGAACGAAGAGGAAACGATCACGCCAACGCATGAAGGGCTGGGAGTTGATGTTTTCGTCGTCTTTGGTGAAATCCAAACCACCCCGGAGACATTCGTAAACGGCCCGACCGTAGTTTTTGGCGGACAGACCCAATTTGGGTTTGATGGTACAACCGAGGAGAGGACGACCGTATTTGTTTAATTTGTCCCGCTCAACGGTGATGCCGTGGGGGGGGCCTTGGAAGGTTTTAATTAAAGCAACGGGGAAACGAATATCTTCTAAACGGAGAGCCCGCAGGGCTTTAAAACCAAATACGTTACCGACCAAAGAGGTTAAAACGTTGGTGACTGAACCTTCTTCAAATAAATCTAGAGGATAGGCAATAAAAGCAAAATATTGGTTATCTTCGTTGGGAACGGCTTCCAGGTCATAGCAACGACCTTTGTAGCGGTCCAAATCGGTTAGGTTGTCAGTCCAAACGGTGGTCCAGGTACCGGTGGAAGACTCAGCGGCCACCGCGGCAGCGGCTTCTTCAGCAGGGACACCCGGTTGGGGGGTCATACGGAAGCAGGCGAGCAGATCGGTATCCTTGGGGGTGTAGTCGGGGGTATAGTAGGTCAGGCGATAATCTTGTACGCCCGCCTTGAACCCTGCTTTGGCTTGTACCATCTAGGTCAGTCCTCCATAAACATTGAATAGCCTAGCTTTCTCCCACGGGCGAAAGCTAGGCATAATAAAGCCTACCGTCGCCCCAGAGACAGTCATTATTTACAGTTATTTGGTTGCAAGAAGAATCTGCGATAACCCAGCAACTATCTGTTTTCTGAAGGTCATCTTATCACGCAGGGGATGCCTTTACTTATGGCAATGCTCTCCATTGACTGTTTTTTAAATTACAATTTTTGGACTTTCTGATTAGAATTTCTGATGTTTTGTTTAAATGGTGATTAGTTGGGCTTGTGAGCCGTTGCCATGGCGGGGATTGCAGAGGATTTATGGGCGATCGCCACCCCTCCAGTGAGCAAATCTAGGGCGGCTTGGTATTGCAAATCAGTGGGGGAAGTAATTTCGGCAAAGCTGATCAGGGGTTGCTCCACCACTTCATCGGGCATGATGCCTAGTTTATGGATGTCGTGATGTTCGGGGGTTTCGTATTTGGCGACAGTAATGGCGATGCCGGCCCCGTCGGAAAGCTCAAACAGGGATTGAATCAAACCTTTACCAAAGGTCTTTTCTCCCACTAACGTGGCCCGATGATTATCCTGCAAAGCACCGGCTAAAATTTCGCTGGCACTGGCGGTGCCCTGGTTGACCAACACCACCAAGGGGCGATCGGTTATCGCTTCTCCACTGGCAGTGAAGCTTTCCTGGGTGCCTTGGCGATTAACGGTATAGACAATGGTGCTTTCCGGCAGCCACAACCTAGCAATGTCAATACCGGCCTGGAGTAGGCCACCGGGATTGTTACGTAGGTCCAAGACATAACCGTCGGCCCCTTGTTCCTGAAGTTGGTGGAGAGCGTGGGCCACTTCTCTATAGGCATTGGCACTAAACTGGCTCAGGCGAATATAACCTACCGATTGACCGGGGCGGGAATCATCTAATCGGGCCACCACGGGACTAAGGGAAATTAATTGCCGAGTCAGGGTAAGTTTTTCGGGGACTTCGTTACCTGCTGGGAGAATTTCTAGGGAAACCTTGGTGTTCTTTGGACCCCGCATTCTGGCCGCCGCTTCGTCTAAGCTCAGGGTTTGGGTATCCACGCCGTCGATCGCCAGAATTTGGTCATGGGGTTGCAAGCCGGCCTCCTCCGCTGGGGAACCGGCCAGGGGGGCCATAATTTCTAATTGGTTAGTTTCCGGGTTGATGTTGATCTGCAGACCTACCCCAGATAGCTCACCGGTGGTGGTCACCTGGAGATTACCGTACTGTTCTGGACGCAGTAGGCGGGTAAAGGGTTCATCTAGGGTGGCGAGCATTTCCTCGATCGCCGTGTAGGTTTCTTCCCGGTCCCGGAGGGGGCGTTTAACGTACTTTTCCCGCAACAACCACCAATTTTGATGGTTAAAGGTTTCATCGAGATAGGCTTGATTCACCAGGCGCCAAGATTGCAACAGGAGCTTTTGTTCCTCGGTGAAGGCCAGGGCCGGCGGTGTATTGCCCAGATAAATAACAGCCCCAATGACCAAAGAGAAAGCTAAAGCCCATAACCGCCTTGTCTGTTTACCCATTCCGATGCCTGCCCCCGTAAACCAAAATTTACAAAACTTAGCTGAGTTCTCATTTTAGCTAATGTCAACGGGAATGCTCCTTTTTTGCCTAGGGGGTAATTACGGTTGGGCGTTATTTCCCCTGGTCATCTATGGAGTTAAATATTTCCAGAGACTGGATAAATTCCCCCGCCTGGGCCAAGGTTGTCGGAGTGCCAATGTCTAAAAAGGGAGCTTCAACGGCATGGACTTTGATTTTTGCTCCCTGGGCCAACAATATGGGAAACACGTCGTACTCAAAACTTAGGGGCCGGCGATCGGGAAACTGGGCTAAAAGGCGATCGCCAAGGAGATAAACTCCACTATTAATTACCCCTGCCCCTCCCTGCTTTTCGGCAAACTGTTCCAATTCCCCTTGCCCATTGACTTTCAAGGAACCAAAACGGGATGCGTCGGGCACATGAACGCCCAAAATTACCCCATCAACCCCGTCATCAGCCAATTCGGCCAACAGAACTCGATAATCCGTCACAATTAGGGAATCGCCATTGAGCACCAACCAAGCCGGTGTGGGCTCCTTAAAATTATGGTGACTAACCGCATTGACAAATCCCCCCGCTGTTCCCAAGGGTTCTTCTTCCGCCACACAGGCGATCGCCATGTCGGCAATGTCGGCATTTTGGGCATAGGCCGTCACTTTTTCCGCTAAATAACCTGTAGAAAGGAGCGATCGCCGAAAACCTTGCTGCTGTAAGTAGCGCAATTGCCAATCTAGAAAAGGACGGTGGGCCACTGGGGCCAAGGGTTTAGGTAAATCTGGCAACTGTTGCTTAATGCGGGTGCCAAAGCCCCCAGCCAAAATGACCACGGTAACGTCTGCGGGGGAAAGGGCCATAGGATCAAAAAAGTTAAATTACTAGCACTGGAGGTAAAACCTAGGCAATAGGTTACCAATTGATGATCCCGTCTAAACTATTAGCCCAAGTTAAATGACAGTAATTTTGGCAACACCGAGGTGAAAAAATCTGCTTTAGGGGCAAAGAGGAGATTTGATAGGGCTTTGCCCCAATGGTCCAGAGCAGGAATGATTTATTTCATCAGATGGGAGGGCAAAATGATTTCCGGTATTAGGGGGCGCAGGTCATCAAAGGAAATAGGACCAAAATTCATAATGGTGGGTAAGGGCAAAGTACAGTCGATCAATGTTCCCCGTCGAGCATAGCGACATCGGCCACCATCACCAATTAAAGGTACCCGACCTTCAAAATAACGGCTAGCTGCCGCAAAACTAGTCACCGGTTCTCCCCCTACTTTGGCCGTGGCACACACCAATGGGAAAGGCATCGCCCCCACCAGATCGAAAACAAAAGCATCGGGACAGGCGATAAAAAGATTGCGAAAGCCCTGGGTAATGCCTGGGTCTAAATGGGGCAATGCTTCGACAATGAGGGTTATGGGTAAAGGAAAAAGGCCCATCAATTTTTGGGCGGCGGGGGGAATTTTTGCCACATCCATGGCCCGATCGCCTCGGGTGAGAATGCCTAGGGGTTGGTCTTTATCAAATTGCTTAAAGGCCCGCAAATGAGCCACGGCCCTGGGACTGGCACCATTGACCACTAGCACATAGGTAGTGGCTAAACCTAATAAGACCATTGCTTCCTGCTCCAAGACGGATTGAATGGCAGGAATTGCTCCGGAGTTTAGCTTAATGATTTTTGTTTCAGTTTTATCTAGTGTAACCATTGAGTTTTCCCTTGAAACTGCCTCCAGGTTAACAGAGATTTTTAGCCCACTCCATTGAAGTTCTAGGTATAAAAACGCTTCTAAACAGTTAAATTTTTACGTAATCTAGGCGGGGAGCAAGACTAAGGGATATTTTTAAAATAGTTTTAGCTAACATCATGTAAACTTATCATTCTTAATTTTGGAGCAGTTTATCTTGGTAACAATCCCCCAACATGTCCATCGAGAACACCTGATTTTTCTTTTTAAAAGTTAATAAATAAAAGTTCCCAATGATGCTATTTGACTAGAACTGGCCATGGGTTAGTCTGCAGACTGGTGGCGTCCCAGACCCTATTGCCAGAGGAGCAGGTAAACTTAACTTTCGTCAGCGGTAGGTAATTTAGACAAAGCAACAAATGATTAAGCAATCTTTCCCGCTATTGGCTTTACTGTTGGTTTTCGGTGGCAATGCCAGTGGTCTAAGGGCTCAGTCGCGACCATTAACGCCAGTGACGGGGGCAAATTTAACGCCAACGGTGGGTTTTGATGAACAGTTGTGGGGGAACCATTGTTCGGCGGGGGATAAACAGTCCCTGGTGCGGGCCATTGACCACAGTTTGGCCTATCTGAAAACCGCCAGCGCCGCCCGAGCCTATCAGAATTACCCTGTACCGGGGGTGACCAGAGAGCGGGTAACCCGTTCCCTGCAGAGATTTAAGACTTTGTTGCAACAAGCCCCCAGTCCTGAAGCTCTCCAGACCGCAGTGGCCAGGGAATTCCAGTTTTATCAGGCGATCGGTAACGACGGAATAGGCACAGTCCATTTCACTGGTTATTTTGAGCCGGTCTATACCGCCAGCCGCCAACGAACCGCTGAATACCGTTATCCTATCTACGGTTTGCCTAACAATTTTTCCCGGTGGTCTAAGCCCCATCCCACCAGAGCTGATTTAGAAGGGTTGGATGGCCTAGGAAAATCCAGTCAGTTGCAAGGGCGGGAAATTGCCTGGTTCCGTAACCGTTTAGATGCCTATCTGATCCAGGTGCAAGGTTCGGCCAAAATCAACTGGGTGGGTGGCGGCCAAAGTTCGGTGGCCTTTGCTGGAGCGACGGATTATCCCTACGTAAGTTTGGGGAAGGAAACTATCCAGGAAGGCATTTTTCAACCGGGGGAAGTTACGTTGCCAAAATTAATCGAGTATTTTGAGCAAAATCCCAGTGAACTAAGCCGTTTTATTCCCCGCAATAATCGTCTGATCTTCTTTAAGGAAACCTCGGCCAGCACCCCCGCCAAAGGCAGTATAGGTGTACCGGTCACCGCCGAGCGTTCCATTGCCACCGATAAAGCTCTCATGCCTCCAGGGGCGATCGCCGTTTTAGCGGCCCCCATTCCCGATTGTCGGGGTCAAAAGGTCAACGTTAGTCGTTTTGTGGTGGACCAGGATACCGGTAGTGCCATCAAAGGCCCCGGTCGGGTAGATATTTTCATGGGCACCGGCCAAACCCCAGGCGATCGGGCCGGTTTAATGAGTGACGACGGGCAAATTTATTATCTGCTCCTGCGCTGACAATCTTGCTCTACTTCCTAGGGGGGGGAAATCTGAAAATTTCCTCAGAACTGGCAATCTTCGGTCACAACCATGGAGGTTGAAAGCCATGGCTTCTTGAAACCCTAGCCAGGGACTCAGTGTTCCAATCTAAGACGTCAGAAGTTTGTTCAATGGGGCACCAAAATTCTGTACAGTGGAGTTGTCCCCGTCTGTTTTTTAATGCGGGAACAGGTTCGATAAATTTACATAGCCAGTCTTTACACCCAAAGGAGACGCGAATTGGTTAACGCAACCCCTTTTATCACCACTAAGTCAGAAGAAATTTTTACCGCGGCTCAACATTTAATGCCTGGGGGGGTCAGTTCCCCGGTGAGGGCATTTAAGTCCGTCGGCGGTCAGCCCATTGTTTTTGACCGAGTAGAAGGGGCTCAGATTTGGGACGTAGATGGCAATCAATACATAGACTATGTGGGCACCTGGGGACCGGCCATCTGTGGTCATGCCCACCCCGATGTTATCAATGCCCTCAAACAAGCTTTGGATAAGGGTACTAGTTTTGGTGCTCCCTGTGCCCAGGAAAACGTCCTGGCGGAAATGGTCATTGATGCCGTGCCCAGCATCGAGATGGTGCGGTTTGTCAACTCCGGCACTGAAGCTTGTATGTCAGTGTTGCGTTTGATGCGGGCCTTCACTGGCCGAGAAAAGATTATTAAATTTGAGGGTTGTTACCACGGCCACGCCGACATGTTTCTGGTGAAAGCCGGTTCTGGGGTGGCTACCCTGGGCCTGCCGGATTCCCCTGGGGTGCCCAGCAATACCACCAAGGCCACTTTAACGGCTCCCTATAACGATTTGGAAGCAGTCAAAGCCTTGTTTGTGGAAAATCCTGACAGTATCGCCGGGGTTATTCTTGAGCCGGTAGTGGGCAATGCAGGCTTTATTCTCCCCGATGCCGGCTTCTTGGAAGGATTACGGGAATTGACCAAGGAGTATGGTGCTTTACTGGTCTTTGATGAAGTGATGACTGGCTTTCGGGTTTCCTATGGTGGTGCCCAGGCTCGATTTGGCGTTACCCCCGATTTAACCACCCTTGGTAAAGTGATTGGTGGTGGTTTGCCAGTGGGAGCTTATGGTGGTCGGGAAGACATTATGGCCATGGTGGCTCCAGCAGGGCCAATGTATCAAGCTGGAACTTTGTCCGGTAACCCTTTGGCCATGACCGCGGGCATTAAAACCCTGGAAATTTTGCAAAAGCCCGGTTCCTACGAATATCTAGATAAAATTACCAAACGTTTGGTAAGTGGTTTGCTAACCGCTGCCGAAGAAGCCGGCCATGAAGTTTGTGGCGGTTCCATCAGTGCCATGTTTGGCATTTTCTTTGCCCCCGGTCCGGTGCGCAATTACGAAGATGCCAAGCTAGCCGACACCAACAAATTTGCCCGTTTCCATCGAGGGATGTTGGAACGGGGGATTTATCTCGCTCCTTCCCAGTACGAAGCCGGCTTCCCTTCCCTGGCCCACACCGAGGCCCAAATTGACCAGACCATTGCGATGGCTAAGGAAGTATTCGCTACCCTTTGAACTGTTTGATCCCCGATGGCGATCGCCGTGGGTCATATTGCTAAATACCTAAATTTTTCCCCATCCTAAAATGTGGTTATTCAGCCATGGACTAGGGTGGGGATGTTGGTATGGGCTGATTTCAATGCTCTAGCACAAATTTCCTGAGGCGGGGCAAAAAAGATCATTAAAAATTGTCAAGGGACAGAAACTAGCCTAAGATGAGACCCATATAAAGACTTGTCTTGCGACCCCAATACACATTAGGCAATAGAACTTAGGAGGATTTATGGCTCTCGTCCCAATGCGATTGCTGTTAGACCATGCGGCGGAAAATGGTTATGGCATTCCCGCTTTCAATGTCAACAACATGGAGCAGATCATTTCGATCATGCAGGCCGCTGATGAAACCAACAGCCCTGTAATTTTGCAAGCTTCCCGTGGCGCCCGTAGCTATGCCGGGGAAAATTTCCTGCGCCATTTAGTTTTGGGGGCGGTCGAAACCTATCCTCACATTCCCATTGCCATGCACCAAGACCATGGTAATAGCCCCGCTACTTGCTATTCCGCTATCCGCAATGGTTTCACCAGTGTGATGATGGATGGTTCCTTGGAAGCTGATGCCAAAACCCCCGCTAGCTTTGAGTACAACGTTAATGTAACCGCTGAAGTGGTTAAGGTAGCCCACTCCGTTGGGGCCAGTGTGGAAGGGGAATTGGGTTGCCTAGGTTCCTTAGAAACCGGTCAAGGGGAAGCGGAAGACGGCCACGGTTTTGAAGGGAAGTTAGACCACTCCCAACTGTTGACCGATCCCGAAGAAGCGGTGGAATTCGTCAACAAAACCCAGGTGGATGCCCTCGCTGTGGCGATCGGTACCAGCCACGGTGCTTACAAATTTACCCGCAAACCCACCGGGGAAGTTTTGGCTATCAGCCGCATTGAAGAAATTCACCGCCTGTTGCCCAACACCCACTTGGTAATGCACGGTTCTTCCTCCGTTCCCCAGGAATGGATCGACATGATCAACGAATTCGGTGGTGCCATCCCCGAAACCTATGGTGTGCCTGTAGAAGAAATTCAAAAAGGCATCAAGAGTGGTGTACGTAAAGTGAACATCGACACCGATAACCGCTTGGCCATCACCGCTGCTTTCCGGGAAGCCGCCGCTAAAGATCCCAAAAACTTTGATCCCCGTCACTTCCTCAAGCCTTCCATTAAATATATGAAGCAGGTTTGTGCCGACCGTTATCAACAGTTCTGGACCGCTGGTAATGCTTCTAAGATCAAGCAATTGACCTTGGATGACTACGCCGCTAAATATGCTAAAGGTGAGCTGACCGCCACTTCCCGCACTTCTGTTGCTGTGTAGATTGGGATTAATTTTTCGTTTCTAAGTTTTGGCTTAGCAGAAAAAAGAGAATAAATAACTTTGCTCCTCCTCGGTTTGACCTTGGGGGAGTTTTTCCTTCTCAGATGGCCGGCAACCCCGTAAGATTGGGAAGATTAGTTTTAGCTTAAGCAACGGCGGTAATGGTGAAACGCATTTCTATCCTCGGCTCCACCGGTTCCATTGGCACCCAAACTTTGGACATTGTCACCCATCACCCCGATGCTTTCCAGGTGGTAGGTTTAGCGGCTGGGGGAAATGTTGAATTACTAGCCCAACAGGTGGCGGAGTTCCGCCCAGAAATTGTTGCGATTCGTCGAGAAGAAAAGTTAGCCGATCTAAAAGAGGCAGTGGCCGATCTAACCGATTATCAACCCCAATATGTAGTGGGGGAAGCGGGGGTAGTGGAAGTGGCCCGCTATGGCGATGCAGAAAGCGTAGTCACGGGCATTGTTGGTTGTGCGGGATTATTGCCCACCATGGCGGCGATCGAAGCAGGGAAAGATATTGCTTTAGCCAATAAAGAAACCCTGATTGCGGGGGCTCCGGTGGTGTTGCCCCTGGTGGAAAAAATGGGGGTGAAGTTATTACCAGCGGATTCCGAGCATTCGGCTATTTTTCAATGTTTACAGGGGGTTCCGGAGGGAGGATTGAGGCGGATTATCCTCACCGCTTCTGGGGGAGCATTCCGGGACTTGCCGGTGGAGCGCTTACCCTTTGTGACGGTGCAGGATGCCCTGAAACATCCCAATTGGGCCATGGGACAAAAAATCACCATTGACTCCGCCACTCTGATGAATAAGGGTTTGGAAGTGATTGAAGCCCATTATTTGTTTGGCTTGGATTACGACCACATTGACATTGTTATCCATCCCCAGAGCATCATCCATTCCTTAATTGAAGTACAAGATACTTCTGTTTTAGCTCAATTGGGTTGGCCCGATATGCGTTTGCCCCTGCTCTACGCCCTATCCTGGCCAGAAAGAATTTACACCGATTGGGAACCCTTAGATTTAGTTAAAGCTGGTAGTTTAAGTTTTCGGGAACCGGATCACGACAAATATCCCTGCATGATGTTAGCCTATGCGGCCGGCCGGGCCGGGGGAGCCATGCCAGCGGTGTTAAATGCGGCCAATGAACAGGCGGTGGCTTTGTTTTTACAAGAAAAAATCACTTTTTTAGATATTCCCCGTCTGATTGAAAAGACCTGTGACCTCTACGTTGGCCAAAATACGGCTAGTCCTGATCTAGAAACCATTTTGGCGGCCGATCAATGGGCCCGGCGGACAGTGTTGGAAAGTAGCGCCTGTGTGGCAACCCGGCCATAGGGTGTAGTTAGCTTTAACTTTGACCAGAATTATTTGCCCCATGATTATTATGGAATTTTGGTTTGGTTGCTTTTAGGGAGTGATTACGGCGATCGCCAAAATATTTTTCATCATTTAACTAGTCGAAACGGAGATCCCCCATTGCTCTATGCCCCCTAATTCTGTTAGTTGTCAGGGTCAAAAACGGGGAGTCTGGAGATGGGATTACGAAGGTTGAGGTGGGGAAAACCCCACAGACGCAATTCGCCATTCCACCGTTAAACCTACATCCACGGCTGTACCCAGGGCAACAGCACAATAAAAGCGCTATGTTAGAATCAGCAATACACAGGGCACGCTGAGGTGATGGATTCAGGTTATGTTTGAACGCTTTACGGAAAAAGCCATTAAAGTAATCATGCTTGCTCAGGAGGAAGCTCGTCGCCTCGGACATAACTTCGTTGGCACGGAACAAATTCTGCTCGGCTTGATTGGCGAAGGGACTGGCGTCGCCGCCAAAGTTCTCAAATCCATGGGGGTTAATCTCAAAGATGCCCGCATTGAAGTAGAAAAAATTATCGGGCGGGGATCAGGCTTTGTGGCCGTGGAAATTCCCTTTACTCCCCGGGCCAAGCGGGTGCTGGAACTTTCCCTCGAGGAAGCACGGCAACTGGGCCACAATTATATCGGCACCGAACATTTGCTGTTGGGTCTGATTCGAGAAGGGGAAGGGGTAGCTGCCCGGGTCTTAGAAAACCTTGGGGTTGATCTCTCCAAAGTCCGCACCCAGGTGATCCGCATGTTGGGGGAAACCGCCGAGGTGGCCGCTGGAGGGGGATCCTCTGGCCGCACCAAAACCCCTACCCTAGACGAGTTTGGCTCTAACCTCACCCAAATGGCCGGGGAGGGCAAGTTAGACCCCGTGGTGGGCCGCCAGAAAGAAATTGAGCGGGTTATCCAAATCCTAGGACGCCGCACCAAAAATAACCCTGTTCTGATTGGGGAACCAGGGGTTGGTAAAACGGCGATCGCCGAAGGTCTAGCCCAGCGCATCGCCAACAAAGATATTCCCGACATTCTCGAAGAAAAACGGGTCGTCACCCTGGACATTGGTCTGTTGGTGGCGGGCACCAAATACCGGGGGGAATTTGAGGAACGGCTGAAAAAAATCATGGATGAAATCCGCCAGGCCGGCAACATCATCCTGGTGATTGACGAAGTCCACACCCTCATTGGGGCCGGGGCCGCCGAAGGGGCGATCGACGCCGCCAATATTCTCAAGCCCGCCTTAGCCCGGGGAGAATTGCAATGTATTGGGGCAACCACCCTCGATGAGTACCGTAAGCACATTGAACGGGACGCCGCCCTGGAACGCCGTTTTCAGCCGGTAATGGTAGGGGAACCCTCCGTCGAAGAAACCATCGAGATTCTTTATGGTCTGCGGGAACGTTACGAGCAGCACCACAAACTGAAAATTTTGGACGAAGCCCTAGAAGCGGCGGCCAAACTTTCCGACCGTTATATCTCCGACCGCTTCCTGCCCGATAAGGCGATCGACCTGATTGACGAAGCTGGTTCTCGGGTGCGGTTGATTAATTCCCAATTGCCCCCCGCCGCCAAGGAGTTAGATAAGGAACTACGGCAAATTCTTAAAGAAAAAGATGATGCTGTCCGCAACCAGGACTTTGAGCAGGCTGGGGAACTCAAGGACCGGGAAGACGAAATTAAAAAACAAATCCGGGCGATCGCCTCTTCTAAAAAAGCAGAAGGGGATAGTGGTGAACCGGAAGTCAACTCTGAAGAAATTGCCCACATTGTCGCCTCCTGGACTGGGGTGCCGGTGAACAAGCTGACAGAATCGGAGTCGGAAAAACTGTTGCACATGGAAGACACCCTCCATCAACGGTTAATTGGCCAGGAAGACGCCGTTAAAGCCGTTTCCCGTGCTATCCGTCGGGCTAGGGTCGGACTGAAAAATCCTAACCGTCCCATTGCGAGCTTCATCTTCTCCGGTCCCACTGGGGTAGGTAAAACCGAGCTGACCAAAGCCCTAGCGGCCTACTTCTTCGGTTCCGAGGAAGCCATGATCCGCTTGGATATGTCTGAATTTATGGAACGTCACACCGTTTCTAAATTGATTGGTTCTCCTCCGGGTTATGTGGGCTACAACGAAGGTGGTCAGTTAACGGAAGCGGTACGCCGCCGTCCCTACACTGTGGTGCTGTTCGACGAAATTGAAAAAGCCCACCCGGACATCTTCAATATGCTCCTGCAAATTTTGGAAGATGGTCGCCTTACCGATGCCAAAGGTCGCACAGTGGACTTCAAAAATACCCTGCTGATCATGACCTCCAACATTGGTTCTAAGGTGATTGAAAAAGGTGGCGGTGGTTTAGGCTTTGACTTTGCCGAAGACCAGGCGGAGTCGCAATACAATCGCATTCGCTCCCTGGTGAATGAAGAGTTGAAAAACTACTTCCGTCCTGAGTTCTTGAACCGTTTAGATGAAATCATCGTCTTCCGTCAATTGAACAAGGAGGAAGTAAAGGAAATTTCCGAAATCCTGCTGCGGGATGTGTTTGCCCGGTTGGTGGAAAAAGAAATTTCTCTCCAGGTCACCGATAAGTTCAAAGAGCGCATTGTGGAAGAGGGGTTCAACCCTGCCTATGGTGCCCGTCCCCTCCGTCGGGCCATTATGCGCCTGTTGGAAGATGTGTTAGCAGAGGAAATCCTTTCTGGTCGCCTCAAGGAAGGCAGTCAGGCCCTGGTGGACATTGGTGAAGACAACCAAGTGGTGGTCATCCCTGGTGAAACAAGGGAATTGATTGCCCCCGGCGTTGAATAATTAGGTCCCCTGGCGGGCCACTGCCATAGGATGAAGGGAGGACTTAAAGTCTTCCCTTTTTTGTTGTTAGAGAGTCATTGCCATGTTAAAAGTCCTGCACCTTTCTGATATTCACCTGGGCAGTGGTTTTTCCCATGGGCACATTAATCCGGCCACGGGCTTGAATACCAGACTGGAGGACTTCATTCATAGTCTCAGGCTTTGCATTGACCGGGCGATCGCCGAACCGGCCGATGTGGTCTTATTTGGGGGAGACGCTTTCCCCGATGCCACCCCGCCCCCCTACGTTCAGGAAGCGTTTGCGGCGGAATTTCGTCGTTTAGCGGATGCCAATATTCCTACGGTGCTGTTGGTGGGGAACCATGACCAACATTCCCAGGGTAGTGGGGGAGCTAGTTTATGTATTTATCGCACCCTAGCTGTACCCGGCTTCATTGTCGGCGATCGCCTTGCCACCCATTTAATTCCTACGGCGAATGGAGACCTGCAAATTGTCACCCTGCCTTGGTTAACTCGTTCTACTCTGTTGACCAGGCCGGAAACCGAGGGATTATCCTTAGAAGCAATTAATTTGCTCTTGCTGAAAAAGTTACAGCCCATTTTAGAAGCGGAAGTCCGGAGCTTAGACCCCCAACTCCCAACTATTTTGCTGGCCCATTTAATGGCAGACCGGGCCACCTTTGGGGCGGAAAAAACCCTCTCCGTGGGCAAAGGTTTTACCATTCCCATGGCTTTGATCAATCGATCCGAATTTGATTACGTTGCTCTGGGCCATGTCCATAAACATCAAAATCTCAATCCCCATAACAATCCCCCCGTGGTATATCCTGGCAGCATCGAACGGGTGGACTTTGGCGAAGAAAAGGAAGATAAGGGTTATGTTTGGCTAGAGATTACTAAGGGAAAAGTTGATTGGCAGTTTTGTGCCCTGCCGGCCCGGCCCTTTAAAACTATTAAGGTGGACGTGACCGAAGCGGAAGATCCCCAGACAGAACTTTTGACTGCGATTAATCAAACCAACATCGATGCTGCGGTGGTGCGGCTAATTTACCAAATCCGCTCTGAACAGTTGGAACAAATAGATAATCGCCGGTTACAAGAGGCCCTCAAACCAAGCCATTCCTACACTATCCGCCCAGAATTAGTGAGCCAGTTGGCCCGGCCCCGCTTGCCAGAATTGGGGGTTGGTTCTGCCCTTGATCCCCTCGTTGCCCTGCGAACTTATCTAGAAAACAAAAAAGACATTAAGGGGCTAATGCCCGACCTAATGGAGGCGGCCGAGCATTTACTCAGTGCCAATGAGGAGCACTGGTTAGAGGCGGTGGGGGACTGAGGGCATATTGATTCAGCCTTAACGACTCCTCTTGATTCCTTTTAGCGACCAAGGAAAATCCTTGGCAAAATCACTAACCTGACTAACCGCCGTAGTTCCAGCCGGTACTTTCCAGCAATAAAGGTTCTCCTTCATTGAAAACTTGGGCGCCAATCACTTCGCCGACAAAAACGGTGTGATCGCCGTGGGCCACCGACCCCACCACCCGACATTCCACATAGCCTAAGCAATCTTTGAGCACAGGGCAGCCGGTTTCTGGGGCGTCGAGCACGTCAAAGTTTTCAAACTTGTCCCCCACCCGTCGTTGGGGCTTAAAAAATTGCGCCGCCACATCCTTTTGATCCGCCGCCAGAAAGCTTAGGGCAAACTGACCACTTTCCTGTAACAGCCGATGGGAAATGGAGTCAGTGCGCACGCAGTTAACCACCAGGGGGGGCTCAAAGGAGCCCTGCATTACCCAACTAGCGGTGAAACCATTGGCTTCGTCTCCGGACTTAACACCACAGACGTAGAGCCCGTGGGGAATTTTGCGTAGGAGGGTTTTCTTTGCTTGTTCGTCTAGCACCATAATTCACTCAAGGTATTGGGCATGGGCTGGAAAATTTTCCCGAGGGAAAAATCCATTTGTTGATAGCCTAGCAACTTAATCAAGCTTAATTTTTTTTGCGGGGGAATTGGGCACAATGTTGGTTAAACTCCCCAATGCCTGTAACTGGTTCGTAAATAATTTTTGCTAATCGGTTTACTGCAGAAAAATCTTAATACAATAATCCCATCACCACTGATCCCCCGGCGATCGCCATGGACCCCAATTATTTCCCCGGCAACGTTTCTCGGCCCATTTATCGTAAACAAGTCAGGCAATATCTCGCCATGGTGGCGGTGTTGGCCATGGTTAGCACCAGTTGCAAAGGCAATAA
Organism: Synechocystis sp. FACHB-383; assembly: GCF_014698605.1. Taxonomy (NCBI): domain Bacteria; kingdom Bacillati; phylum Cyanobacteriota; class Cyanophyceae; order Synechococcales; family Merismopediaceae; genus Synechocystis; species Synechocystis sp. FACHB-383. The sequence goes on from NZ_JACJTJ010000013.1 coordinate 141,302, forward strand.
CCCCAAAACGAACCAGGGTAGTGGGGCAGGCAATAACGAGAAAATCGAAGCTCTTTACTACACCAGTGTGGCGGAATGTAAAACAGACACCACCAATCAGGCCAAGGAGTATCAGGTTTTGGTGGAGGCTCACAAAGCCGGCAAATTACCCAATGCCCCAAGTCCGCCTCCCATTCGTCCTGAGGAATGTGAGGCCCAAATGAAAGCGGCTCAGGAAGAGCACCAACGCAATGCCCCAGTCTATGGCAGTCGAGCCGATTGTCAAACCGATGGCGTGATTTGTGAACCCACCCCCAGCGGCTATCACACCAGTGGTTATCGTCCAGTCTTTGGGGGGGCCTATTTTTATCCCTACGGTAACAGTTACACCTACATTTATTCCGGCGGTGTACAACGAAGGGTATTACAACCATCCATTGTCTATCGGGGGACAAATCCCGACCAGTTGATCACCCCCAATGGAGTCACTGTGCCCCGCACCACCACGGGCAAAGTTTCCACCTCCAAAGCGGTTACAGCCCCTGCTCCCCCCCGACCTGCGGGCACTGCTGCCAAGGGTACCATTTCTGGGCGTAGTAGTAATAAGGGCTTTGGTTCTACCTTTAAGGGCACTGGCCGGGGAGGTAAATAATGCAACCGATCAAAATTAGCCGTCGTCCCCGTTGGCGTCAGCATATCCAGGAAAATGCCTATCAAGCGGATGTGCTGAGTGATACGGCCCAGCAATATTGGGTGGAAGCCCTGCCCCAACCTTTTGCTATTCAGTTCAGCCCCCAGGAAGAAACGGCGATCGCCGAAGCTAGTGAACAACTATGGCAAATGTGTGTGGAATTTCTGGATTGGTTTTTTGACGAAGAGGATGACCCCGCCATTGATAGCAGGTTGGCCCAGTTGAAAATTCGCCCCGAATATTGGCCTGCCCTCAAAAACAGTTGGCATCGCACCGATCCGGTGGAAGATTTGAGCCTAGACACCCGCTTTGACTTGGTGGTGACCGACGATGGCCAGATTAAATTAATCGAAATTAATGGGGAAACTCCTCTGTTGGGAGCTGAAACTGTATATCAATGGAATTGGTTAGTGGATTACCAACGCAACCATAACCAGGGAGCCTATGCTTTACCCCAAAATGCCAGTCAATTTAATGAATATTGGGAAAGAACGGCGGGGCAATGGCGACGGATTTATGAAGAATATGATTTACTCCGCACTGGCATTTCTTTCTTAGTGGACGAACAGCTAGAAGAAGACAGTGAAATGGCCATGCAATTAATCCAAATTCTCCACGATGAAGTAGATGCAAATATCTATACCCAATTGGTTTATTTGCGGGGCTTAGAAGATGAACGGGGGCAACCAATGCAGAGGGGTTTGGGTCTAGATGAAGATGGTTATTTTATCGACCATGCCAACGAAAGAGTTCCCATTTTGTGGAAAATGTATGATTGGTCAGATTTACAAAATGATATGGCCAATGCTGGTTGTACCTCAGCTCTGGCTCAACGTTTAGCGGTGGGGGATGCCAAAGTCATTGAACCCCTATGGAAGCAAGTTTTATCCAATAAAGGGGCCATGGCTTTAATTTGGCAACAATTTAAAGATAGTCCATACGCTCGATATTTATTACCCACTTACTTTGAAAGTGATATTTCCCTCGAAGCAACCCGTTTGTTGTTAGAAGGGCTCCATGTTCGTAAACCTCTTTTAGGCATGGAGGGCATTGGTATTTCCATTGAATTGGGGGCTGGATCAGTGGAGAAACGCCCTAGCTACGGTTATGGGGAAGAGGGTTTTATTATCCAAGAATATATCGAACTGCCCCAAGCTTTTGATTACTATTACATGGTTGGTAGTTGGGTCATTGATGATACGGCTGCGGGGATTATTTTACGGGGGGACAAGGCTCGCATTACGGGGCGTCACTGTCTGATCATTCCCCATATTGTAGCGGCAGATTTTTTGTCAGTGGGTTAGGTGGTTAGTCCGAAAATTGAGGATATAGGATTGATGGTAAAATCTGTTTGTTTGGAAGATCAGCCCATAGAGTATCTCCCTACACTCTGTTTAAATTGTTGGGACGTGGATGAGTTAATTCCCATTGGTTATCGATTACCCCAGGGTGTTATTAATAACTTAGCCAATCACTTAAAAGAAGATTTTTCTATTCTCCTTAGTCGAGATGTTTATTCTGAAGGGGATGCCCAGTTTTTATACAATTATTTGCTGTCCCGCCAACGGGAATTATCAGCCAATTTTTTAGCGCTATTGCCCCTCTGGTTGGGGGATGAACAAAAACATTACCAAGCCTTAAGTCGAGTTTACATTGCTCTGTCTGGCTCAACTACCACGGCAATGGATAACAATTTCCATCGGCGATCGCCTAGCTTGGAACCCATTGCTTGGGTTTTGCAAGATGAATTCACCATTGTTAGTACCCTGGTGTTTGATGAATTGGGGTCAATGTTGTCTTACCGTCGGGACTTACAGGAATATTACCGACCCTTTGGGAAAACCTTTGCCAGAGTTGCCCAACATTTGGTACAGGATGAAGGTAGTCATTTTCGCCATTTCCTCAACATCCTGAAGCAAAATTATCCCCATCGCCTCAAAGAATTACCAGATTTTTTTCATAACCTCATCAAACTGGAAAAATCCCTGGGGCGTTATTACCACACTTTTTTATTGGACCATGCCCAGGAAATGCATCGTTTCCCAAGCCACTTTAGCACCGTTGTTATCCAATTAATTTTGGCGGAATTAAACCTTGGCGATCGCCCTAGCAGTGCTGTGATTAAATCCTTAACTCTTGTTTTGCCCTAATCTATGAGTTACTTAATTCGTCCCATGGAAGTTGCCGATCGCCCGTTGGTGACCCGCTGGGCCCAGCAGGAAGGATTTTGTCCGGGCATAGGGGATGTGGGGATTTTTTATGACACCGATAACGGCGGTGTTTGGGTGGGGGCATGGCAAGGAAAGCCTGTGGGTTGCATTGCCGGCATTCGTTATGACGAAAATTACGGTTTTATTGGTTTATTTCTCGTCCAACCAGAGTATCGGGGCCGGGGTTTTGGGGTGGCCCTCTGGCAAACGGCGATCGCCCATTTAGAAAATGTCCATTGCGTTGGTCTAGAAGCGGCTCTAGCAAGGGTGGAAGATTATCAAAAATGGGGTTTTCGCCCTGCTTATTACACCCGTCGTTATCGTTTACCCCCCGCCGATCGCCGTTCCTGTGTGCGGCCAAGTTTTGCTCCCGATTTGCCCCCCGGTTATCAACTGATGGCTGGGGATGAATTAACGGAAGCCAAAGTGCAAGCCTATGACGCCCGCCATGAAGCTACTCCTCGACCCCTGTTCCTCCACGAATGGTTGGGAAGGCCGGAGGGAAAAGTGATGGTAATTTTGGACGACCAGGGGGATTGCTGTGGTTACGGCCGTATTCGTCCCTGTCTGTTGCCCGACGATGAAGATGGTTTTCCCCAAGGTTGGCGTTTGGGACCCCTCATGGCGGACAGCACGGCTTTAGCGGGGGCTTTGCTAGATGTGTTACTTGGCGATCGCCAGGGTCCGGTCTTTATCGATGTGCCAGATGTGAATCAGGATGCCATTTATCTATTGGAAGAACGGGGCTTTGAACTGACTTTGTTAAATCTACGCATGTATAAGGGCAATCCCCCCCAACTTCCTTTGGAGGACATCTACGGCTTGGCCTGTTTGGAATTAGGTTAGGGATTCGCATTATTTATTATTTTGCCCTGGATTGTTAAGGCTATATTTTCAATATCTAAATACATTTGCTACTGTAGTCAATCAATTTGTACAATTCCAACGATAAATAACCCACTCATCTGTCAAGATCAAGACATAGGAATTGGTATTTTATCAATGAAAACTTTAACTTTATCTACAGCTACGCTCCTATTATTATCCCTGACTAGCATAGCTCCGGCAATGGCGCAATCTGAAACCATTAACTGCGTGAGAACCCGTGATGTAATTAATTGTTCTGATTATGGCAGTTTCCGTTATCAAGCTAATAACAATCACCGATATAATTCCCGCCCGACTGAAATTAGCTGTCTGCGGAACAATAATGTTATTAATTGCCCCAACTATGGCAGTTTCCGCTATCAAGCCAATAACAATAATAATAGGCGGTCTAATATTCGCTATAATCGTGAGTCGGAAATTAACAATCTGTTCCTGCAAGTGTTAGGACGCAATGCCACCAGTAATGAAATCCGGGACTTTACCCAAACCATGAACAGTCAAGGCTGGTCTTCGATACAGGTTCGTGAAAACCTAATTAATAGTGAAGAATTTTATCAATCTATTAATAATTTCTATCGGGAATATCTGGGACGAAATCTTGATAACAACAGCCTTGTAAGTTACCGTAACTTAATTGTTAATGGCCAAAGCTTGGCTGATATTAAGAATGAGATTAGCAACAGTACCGAAGCTCGCAATCGCAATTATAACAACCGTGATAACTACAACCAGGGAAATTATAATTCCGAACACCAGCGGCAATTCAATGATATGTATATCCAGGTATTGGGACGCAATTCCAGTGCCAGTGAGTTAAGGAATTATGATCAGTTTATAAATAATTCCAATTATTCCCTAGCCCAAGCTCGTCGGGATTTGGTTAATAGTCAAGACTTCAAGCAAGCATTAGATGTGGTCTACCAAGAATACCTAGGCCGTAACGCTGACTCAGAAGGACTACAGGGTTATCGCAATGCTGTTATCGCAGGCAGTACCTTTGAAAATGTAAGGAATGAAATTGCCAATAGTCCCGAAGCTAATCGGTACAATAACAACCGTAATAACGATGATTATTACAACCGGTCCGGCGGCAATTCACTAATTCAAGGTATTCTCTGCAATATTACAGAGATCTGCTTTTGAGTTGGACAATTCCAATTTCTAACTCAATTTCCCCCCATTTATCCTTGAAATTAATCCACTGTAGAGGTTAATTTGGGGGGCAGAGGCGATCGGGACTTGTTAGGCTGTCGATGCAAAGAACTAATCATCCTACGGGGGTCTGGCAAATTCAGATTCGAAGGGCGGCGATTCTCGTCCACCATAACCGTAATGTCCACCTGGATCGGATTTGCCAGTTCTGGGTAGATTAGCTCAACAGAGTAACTCACAGACCGGAATGGGGTGAACTGGCCCGATTTTTCCTTATCAGCATCAGCCGGGGCCTCGGTGCTCAATGGGGCAGCCGCGACGGGCTCTGATAGTTGCTCGTCTTCATCTTCGATCGCCATTATGGTAGCCATTACCGGTTCTAGGATTTCTTCTGGCTCGTCCTTTTGGACTGTCTTCTCATCTTCGGCAATTATTGGATCGATCAACACTTCTGCAGGTTTTATTTCTTCTGTTTCTTGATAAGCTCCAGGTTTTGGCATTTCTTCTACTCCGGCTGGAATGATCTCTTCTTGGGCGGAGATCGCCGGAGCGACGAGCACTTCTGGCTCTAGAACTTGCTCCTCGTTGGTTGCTTCTGTTTCTAATATCTCTAGGGGACTGCTGGAATCCGCCATCCTATTTTCAGTGAGTTTCACCCTCGTTTTTCTGTTCCATTGCAATGTCGGTAACGGCTCTGGATCAAGCTCTGGCACCACCATGGGACGCAGGGGATGGGGCACAATGGCATTATTTTCCCCATCTGCTTGACTATTATCTACTTCCAGCTTTGATTTCTCCGGTTCGGCACTCAATTTGGGCACTGTGACCGTAGCCATGGAGGGGGCAACCACTTGGAATTGAAAGCGGATTTGCCAATTTTCCCCACAGAGTTGATCAAACAAATCGGGCTGGGCGCTCAGTTGCCAGGTTCCTGGTTGAACCGTGTGTAAATCCAACAGGGAGATTAGACCTTCTTGGTTAGTGCGGCCTTGGAAATCATGATTTTCCACTTTGCCAGTGGCGGAAAAAAATTTCCAGCGCCATTGCACATACTTTTCAGGCACTGGCAGGCGGGCCGCTAGACGGTAATGGCCCACGGGCAGGGAACGGCAGGAATCTAGCGGTTGCCAACTGGGGTTATCGTCGGTTTTAAACCAAATTGTCCATGGGGTCATGGCAGGTCACAGAAAAGTTGGAGGTGAGGTAGGGTTATTTTTCCCTATGTCCCGCTAAACGTTGTTTGAGTTCCGTAATGTCTCCCATTAAATCCTGTAACTGCAAGGTTTCCTGGGCTTTACTGGCCAGCCATTTAAGCTGAACTGTGCCCGTTGCCATTTCCCCTTCTCCCAGCACTAAGCAGGCGATCGCCCCGGATTTATCAGCCCGTTTAAATTGTTTGCCAAAGGCGCTGGCACTCAGATCTAGGGCCACGGACAATCCCTGGCTGCGTAATTGTTGGGCCAAAATTAGAGCCTGGGGTTCCGCTTTTTCCCCTTTGGAAATGAGGTAAAAGTCCGGGCCGGGAACGGGGGGCGTGGCCATTTGTTGCAAAAGGATAATTAACCGCTCCAATCCCATGGCCCAACCTACAGCAGGGGTAATCGGGCCCCCCAATTCCGCCACTAAGCCATCGTAACGACCGCCGCCGCAAATGGTGGCCTGGGCCCCCAGATCGCTGGATTGAATTTCAAAAGCGGTGTGGGTGTAATAATCCAAGCCCCGCACTAGGGTGGGAGTGAGTTGGTAGGCAATGCCCAAATCCGTCAGCAGTTGTTGCACTTGGTCAAAGTGGCGTTGGGAGTCTGGCCCTAGGTGATCCAAAATGCTGGGGGCATCCTGAACAATTTCCTGGGTACGTTTAGCTTTACTATCCAAAATTCTGAGGGGATTGCGCTCCAGTCGGTCTTGGGAGTCTGGGTCTAGCTCGTCCTTAAAGGGAGTCAGATAACTGGTTAATGCTTCCCGGTATTTTTGACGATCGCCGCCGTTGCCAACAGAATTTAAGGCTAGGGAAAGGTTACTCAATCCCAAAGCTTTTAAAATGTCGGTGCCTAGGGCAATCACTTCCACATCGGCCCTCGGGTCAGCACTGCCCAATACTTCCACTCCCAATTGGTGAAATTGTCGTTGCCGGCCAGCCTGGGGTCTTTCATAGCGGAACATGGGCCCGGTGTACCACAGCCTTTGTACCCCTCCAGCGGCCTGTAAATTTTGTTCAATATAGGCCCGCACCACCCCTGCTGTGCCTTCCGGTCTGAGGGTAATGGGGCGATCGCCCCGGTCGGTGAAACTATACATTTCCTTGCCCACCACGTCTGTGGCTTCCCCAATACCCCGCTCAAATAGGGAAGTCTGCTCAAAAATGGGGGTACGAATTTCTTGATACAAGGCCCGGTCTAAAATACCCTTGGCGATCGCCTCTACCCACTGCCAATAGTTGGTTTCCGGGGGCAAAATGTCACGGGTTCCACGAATGGCTTGGATAGCTCCCATAGTTCGGCTCAGTTCCTGTCAAACAAAATACGTTCCTAACCTTAGCGGATTCCGAGGACCCATTGCTCCCCGGCGATCGCCGTCGGCACCGAGAAAAGCCTTAAGGTATATTGGCTAGGTGTAATCCCCCCTATGGTAGCTATCCCACCAGTAGTTCTCAATTCAGTAATCCATGCGTAATCTTCTTCGTTGGCTTCAAAATGACGACTTTGCCTATGTTGTCCAGCGGTTGATAGAAGGGTTGATTACCTTGCTACTAGCATCCCTATTAAGCTTTGCCATTATTCAGCTAGCCCCCGGCAGTTATCTCGATACCCTCCAGCAAAATCCGAAAATCTCCCCAGAAACAATCCAACAACTCAAGGTCCAATTCGGCTTGGATCAACCTTGGTATGTGCAATATTGGCGCTGGCTGACTCAAGTAGTGACCCGTTTCAATTTTGGTGAAAGCTTTGTCTATAACCGTTCCGTTGCTTCCCTACTAATAGAACGGATTCCCGCCACCCTGCTACTGGCCATAACATCTATCATTCTCACCTGGGCGATCGCCATTCCGTTGGGCATTGTGGGGGCCGTGCAACAAAATACATTAATTGACCGCAGTCTAAGGGTAATCAGTTACATCGGCCAAGGATTTCCTAGCTTTATCACCGCTCTACTCTTATTGTTCCTTGCCCAATCCGTTTCGCCTCTGTTACCGGTGGGGGACATGACCAGCATTGATTTTGCCGAATTTTCTTGGCCCCATAAAGTGTGGGATGTGGCTTGGCACATGATTTTACCTACCCTCGCTTTGAGTATCACCAGTTTTGCGGGGTTACAAAGGTTGATGCGGGGTCAACTGCTGGACGTGTTGCGCCAGGACTATATTCAAACTGCCAGGGCTAAGGGTCTGCCGGAAAATCGGGTTATCTACGTCCACGCCCTCCGTAATGCTATCAATCCCCTAATCACTATTCTGGGCTTTGAATTTGCCAGTTTGCTTAGTGGCGCTTTCATCGCCGAATTTTTCTTCAATTGGCCTGGCCTAGGTCGGTTAATTCTCCAGGCCGTCACTGCCCAGGATCTCTATCTAGTGATGGGTAGTTTAATGATGGGGGCAACTCTCCTCATTCTCGGTAATCTTCTAGCCGATCTATTGCTGAAATTCACCGATCCCCGCATTCAGTTGGCAGACCTAAAATAAAATTCACACTCAATTTGTGAATACTTGACTGGCAATATCCCGGCTACCAAGTTCCACCCCGATAAAACTGAAAACGGGCTACTCCCAAATCCATTGCCTGGGAATTGTCCCCCGGTGGTAGAGCAAAAACTCGAAATTGGTAAACTCCCGGTACATCGGGATTCTTCCAGGGCTTCAGACCAATGGTGACAATTTCTCCGGGGGAGATGGCTTGGGCAAACGTTACAGTGATTTTTCCCGTACTTCTGTCCCATTCCACCGACTCCAGGGCAACTTGTGCCCCCCGATGGCGGCGATCGCCTAAGAAAGCAAAGCTTTGATCCGGGTAAAAATTAATCGGATCTGGGTTGGGTTGCTGTTGAAAAACAACTCTGTCGAGGGGGTCCCCGGCCTGTTCCGGCAGGGAAATGGTGAAATAATACTTCGCCGCCGGAATGGAAACGGCATTAAAAGTAGTAGCGCTATCCATCAACTGGGGAGGACTACTGAAAAACAGCACTCCCCCCGGCAATTGCCCCGCTCCCGCAACGGATATTTTTGGCCCATAACTTCCACAGGACTGGGTTAAAACCAGCCCCGAGGCGATCATCAGGCTGATCACCTTTCTTAATCCGGCGGAAAGTACTTTTGTCATCATATTTTGGCTCAGTTGAATGAACTAATGCTCACGGGTCAACCCACTTCACTGACAAAAATGGGCCGGAGAAAATGTAAGGACATCTACCGCACAAACTTAGGCATCACATCCGCCGCCGTAAACAAACCCATCAAACCCTGACGATGTAGACCATAGCCTGCTTTCAAATAGCCAAAAGCTGGGCCGCAAACATTGGCCGCCATGCTAGTTTCATCCCCCAAAGTAAAGGTATGGCTAGAAAGTTTTCCTTCAAAGGTTCTGCCGGTAATTTTCACATGGGTACTCAACGGCTTTTTCGGATTACGGGTATCCACCACGCCCCCCACCGTCACTTGGTCTCGGTGACAGATGCCCGCCAATTCCAACATGATGTCGTCAGCGTGTTCCATATCCTCCAAAGCCAAAATGCCATTGGTTTGATCCAACAGAGCCGCAACTTCTTCATCACTCATAGCCTGGGCTTTATCAACATTGTACCCAGGCATATGGGCAATATCCTCTCGAATGGTGGCCCGATAAGCCTCCCAATTAGCAATACCAACCCCAAAAGTGATTTTGACCTGGTGAATTTCTTGGAAACTTTGGGCCGCCACCGCCGCCGCCGCCGTCAGTAAACCGGGGGTCGCTCCACAACCGGTCATATAAGTGATGCCTGCCTGGACTAAATCATGCCGTAATGTCAATAACTGCTCCACTGCACTGGTGCGTTTTAGGGCATCCACCAATACCCCCTGCCAGCCGGAGGCGATAAATTGCCTAGTCACATCCGCCATGAAAGTATTGGGCAGATTGGGCAACGCCAGGAAGTAACCATCCACCTCCCCCTGGCCAATTAAATCTTCAATGCTTTGCTCACTCATTTGTCCCTTATTGGCCTTCCCCACGGAACCCTGTTGAGCATAGGCCTGCACCGCATTATCCACATCAACACCATCGGCATCACAAAGATATCCATGGCGATCGGCGATCGCCACCAATACCATTTCCCGTTTAGGAGCTAAAAGCCTAGCCGCCGCTTGCCCTAAACCGCCAAAACCCAGAATGCCAACTCGCAAAGGAGCAGAAGTATAACTTTCCATTGATCCAAACTCGCAGAAACAACCCCCCCATTATCGGATGGAGGAGCTAAACGGAAGCGCACAAGTCAGAGAAGATAGAGAAACAATGTCGGGAGGGAAGAGTTGTAGGGAGGTGTTAGAAGCCCAAAGGCAGATGAGGAGGGGAATTGAGCGAATGTGGAAAAAAGATTTGAGAAAAGTGTTGACTTTTCCTGGGAAGGTGAGTATATTGATAAATGCGCGGTTGAGAGCGAAAGCGACTCGAAAGCGCCCCGAACCTAGACAAAGAAATAGTTTGAGAGACAGAAACCAGACCCTTGTTAATTCAATT
>NZ_JACJTJ010000014.1:0-98871 GCF_014698605.1 Synechocystis sp. FACHB-383
CTAACCAGATACTCACAAACTTAAATGTGTCTAACACTGGGTAGTCATCTTTAGGAAAATTAGATAGATGAGTTTTGACAATATGTCCAAAATTTGATATCATTGCTTCAATTATTTTAATATTTCTGCCCTTTATTCTATCATTTTAAAGGGCTTTTTCCTTCTTTATAACTATCGTTCAACACTTCTGCGAGAGAGGGTGTTGCTATGAATTTTGCTCTGGTTTTTTTTCCTGAATTAACCCGTAGCCAATCTTCGCAAAACTGTAACTCCATCCGAATAAATTCACTTTTAGGCGATTAGGCGATCGCCATTAAACCCTTAGTCATTGATTGGTTGGTCTAACTTTTGTTGGCCCGCGCCTGAGCTTGGCATCGTTTCAAAACAGAGTGACCTATCCATTTCCCATAGAGCACATCGTTAATCCTGTCTTTTGCCGCTAATGGCAATAAAATGACGCGGTGGGGTCAACTGGCTGGTAAGGTAACCGTTTCCAGCCAAAAGGACTCAATACCCTGCACCATCTTAAATAAATCCTTCAAATTGCGGGATTTGGTGAGATAACAATTGACATGAAGTTCATAACTGGCGATTACATCATCCTCATTGTGGGAAGTGGTTAACACCACCACGGGGATTCTTTTCAGGGCCGGGTCTTGCTTAATTTCCGCCAACACTTCCCGGCCATCCTTTTTAGGAAGGTTTAAATCCAACAAAATTAGGTTGGGACGGGGGGAGTTTTCGTATTCCCCCTCTTGTCGTAAAAAGGCCATGGCCGCTAAACCATCCCGGAGAATGATTAGTTCGTGGTCAATGGTGCTGGTTTTCAAGACTTCCTGCACAAGGCGACTGTCGGCTTTGCTGTCTTCCACCAGCAGAATGACCTTGGGGGGATTAGATTCATCGGACATGGTTCAATACCTTACCTTCTTAGTTACCAATGGGGATGGAGAAGTAGAATGTGGAGCCCTCCCCTGGGTTAGACTCTACCCAAATTTGCCCTTGATGACCCTCGATAATTTTTTTGCAAATAGCTAGACCCATGCCGGTGCCTTTATACTCGTCCCTGGTGTGGAGTCGTTGGAAAATAACAAAAATGCGCTCGAAGAATTGGGGGTCAATGCCAATACCATTATCTTGCACCGCAAATACCCAGGCATCCTCCCGGCGATCGCCCCAGATTTTAATTTTGGCTGACTTGTCCCCGGCAAACTTGATCCCATTAGCGATCAGGTTCTGGAACACTTGCATGAGCTGGATTTGATCTGCCATTACTGCCGGCATGGAACCAACTTCAATTTCCGCCCCGCTTTCTTCAATCCGTTGCTTCAGGTTAGCCAGGGCTTTATCCACCACTTCCTGCACATCGGTGAAAGTGAGCTGGGCATACTGGGTATCCACCTTGGCATAGGTCAAAATATCGTCAATCAGAGTCTGCATCAGGGAAACCCCCGTCACGGCAAAGTCAATGAAGTCCTTAGCGTCTTCGTCCAGAGCTTCGCTGTAGCGCATTTCTAGCAGTTGTACATAGTTGCTGACTTGGTTGAGAGGTTCCTGCAAATCATGGGAAGCAATGTAGGCAAATTTCTTGAGGTCAGCGTTGGACCGTTCCAAGTTGCGGGCTAACTGAGCCAACTCTTCCGCCTGACGCAAAATCAAGTTGACGATCGCCTTTTTCAGGGCCAGGGCACTCTGAATTTCCACCGATTGCCAAGGTAGGGATTGCAGTCGGACAATTTCTTTCCAGAGGTCAAAGGACTGCCGGGGATGGAGTTCAATTTTACCGTCTTCCTGGGTGGCTTCGTAGGCATGGTGAGGATCTCCCCCCCAGTTAACCGTTTGCAACACTTCGGGGCGGAACCAGAGCAAAAAGTTATGGCGGGCAATGGGAATGGCCAATAAACCGCTGGCTACGGATTTAAAGTTAACGGCATCGGGGTAAATTTGTGACAGTGAAGAAGTGAAAAACACGTCCTGGACTTCCCGATTTTCCAGCCATTGCAGTAGATATCGCACCGCTTTTTCGTCTGGGGTTTCCCCAACCAAAATTAATTTTTCCCCAAAACAAATGGCCGCTCCCTGGGAACCAGTTAGCCCCAACAGGCGATCGGGATGATTGGTTAACCCTTCGACGAAATCCCCCGCCGTGGTCATTTTGTCCAATAAAACCGCTTCATGCTCCGCTAATTGCACCCGGTAATCGAAGGTTTCCGTATCTTCCTGGGCGGAAATGTTACTAAACACTACCCGACCAAAAAATTCGCAGGCTTTACGCAGTTCAAAGGGAATTACTTTGGGCGTTTGATGGTGGCAGGCAATGAGACCCCAGAGATTGCCATCCTTAATGAGGGAAATGGTCAAAGAAGCCCCCACCCCCATATTTTTCAGATAGGTGAGGTGACAATGGTAGGCACTGCGGAGAATGGATTCTGTCAAATCCACCGCTCGGTTGGTGCTGGGATTAACGGCGGGGGTGAGGGGCACTGCCACACCATAAACGTCAGGAATAACTCGGATGGGGTTATGGATAAATAGCCGACGGGCGGGCTGGGGAATGTCTGATTCAGGATAATGCAAGCCCAAGTAGGGCTCCATATCATCCCGTTTATCTTCGGCAATGACATCACCGTGGTTATTTTCATCAAAGCGGTATAGCATCACCCGATCAAAGCCGGTCATACGTCGTACTTCTTGGACGATGACATCGTAGAAATCCCGCAGATTAGCTTGTTGGCGCAACCGATTTAAGGCGGCATTGGCCATGTGGTAAAAACCAAGGAAAGGCAGATTGTCGGAAGTGTAGGCTGGTTCTAGTTCACACACCAATAGGCCGTCGCTATTGCGGTGAAAAACCCCATCGAAAATGACAAAGTCGTCCCCCATTACCCGCGCCCACAGTTTACTGGGGTTGAGGCTGCTGATTTGTCCTGCCGTTAGGCGACTCTGGATGGGCTCAATCTGAAAGCTATCAAATACTTCCCCTAGGCCTTTGCCCAACAGTTCCTCTGGCGATCGCCCCAAAATACCGGTGCAGTTGGCACTGATTTGGCTGATGATCAGATCCGGTTCCTGCAAGACCACCACTAAACCGTGGGGCTGAATTAGGTGGGCGGTGTGGATGGCGAGGGTTTCTAGCTGACGGAGGGACTGGTCGCTGAGTTGTAGGGTAGTGGCCATGGGCTTTTCTCTTTCTATCTATGGGTGGAGGCTGATGCTAATAACGACGGAGGCCGCAACTTTGGGCTTATAAGTAACTTGCAATAATCTTGGACTGACTGATAATTTCATCTCCGTCACTGGAGTAATAACGACCGAATATTCTGGGTGCTTTTATCCTAACGAAGCTTTTTTATTTCCCAACCGCAACGTTACACAACGAAACCGTTTCGCAATTTTTCTTAATGATTAGCGAGATAATTCACCGGTTCGAACTGGCCCTTGGCGATCGCCATTTTGACTAAATCTGAGCTTTGATTGTTTAATTGTCTATAACTGTCAATCCAGCAATTGGCTGCCCCTAACCCCTAAAATCCCTAACCTTTCCTTTTGGTTACTTTGGATGGGTGTTCGTCGAATAAACTGTCCGAAGTAAATCCATCTTTGCAGGCGGGCTTTGCCCCCTAGAATTTTCGATGACTAGCGACGATGCCGCGGCCGGTTTAGTAAAGGTTCTCGATTCTGCCCAGGGAGCTTTCCTTGCCCTCGATTCCTATGGCGGCAATGACCGGAGTCGGGCGGTGTTGGCCATGGCGGAGGCGTTGGAACGTTCCTTTGCCCAAATTTTGGAAGCCAATACCTTGGATTTGGTGGTTAGTCGGGAAATGTCCGTGGCGGATTGTCTCTGTGAATGGCTCAAGCTCACCCCGGAAAGGTTGCAAAACACGGTGGCTATTCTGAAGCGTTTGGCTTCCTTGCCGGATCCCCTCCAGCGGGTGATGGCTTCCCCCTATCAATTTAACCTGGCCCAGACCTATTGCCAGTTGATGCCCTTGGGGGTGGTGGCCCTAGTCTATGAAGCTTTTCCTGAATTAGCGGCGATCGCCGCAGGCTTTTGCCTGAAAACCGGGAACAGCCTAGTTTTGAGGAGTTGTGGTGCCTCTAGCCATTCCACCGCGGCCATTTGTGAAATCTTGCGGGAAGGTTTACTAGATGCGGATTTACCGGTGGACAGTGTTAACCATATTCCCAGCGAAACGCTACCCAATGTGCAGGACTTAGTGGGCAGTGCTAGCCAGCTTAATTTGGTTATTCCCTACGGCCGCCCCAGTTTTGTGGAACAAATTAGCCAACAATGTACTCCCCCTGTGTTGAGGGCCGCCATGGGTAACTGTTACCTCTACTGGTCTAGTAAAGGGGACTTGGAAATGGTGCGGCAAATGATCATCGACAGCCATGTGGGGCACCCGGATCCGGTCAATGCCATTGAAAAAGTTCTGGTTAGTCCGGGGCAAAATCCAGCGCCGTTGGTACGACTATTGAATAACCTACAGGGCAAGGGCTTCAAGCTCCGGGGAGACAGTGAACTCTGTGAACAATTTCCCGACCACCTCACCCTGGCCAAGGAGAACGAATGGGGTAAGGCCTACCTGGACCGCACAGTGGCCTTCCGCACCACCCAAAACTTGAAAACGGCGATCGCCTGGATCAATAGCCATAGCAGTGGCCACGGGGATTGTATTGCCACCGATTCCTATCAGGAAAGTCGACAGTTTTCCATGGGGGTGGACAGCGCCTTGGTGTATGTCAATATTCCGCCCTCTTTCTGTCGCAATCCCCACCAGGGAGAATCATTATTTTTGGGGGTATCGAGCCAAAAAGGTCAACGGCGAGGCTTGATTGGCCTAGAAGCATTTATGACCCCCAAGCAAATTGTCCAGGGGGAAAGTCGCAGTTGAGCCATTGCCCATGTCACAGTTAGGTCGTTTGGCATTGTTGGCCCTGAAAGTATTGCTCCCTTCGTTTCTTATCTCCTGGGGCATTAAGTTTATTGTGCCGGCCTTTGCTCCTCCACCGGAGTTAGCCTGGACCTTGCTATTGGTGTTCACTCCAGTGCTGGCGGTCATCGTTTGGTTGGGGCTACAGGAATGGCAGGGGAGGAAAACACCGTGACCTTTGCCCAATGGTCTGGCTTTATCAGTCTCTTGTTGATGGGGGCAGTGCTGTGGCAGATCCGCCAATTATTGTTACTGTTGTTTGCTGCCGTAGTGGTGGCCAACGGTTTAAACCACCTTTCCCAATGGTTCCAGCGGCGGGGCATAAAAAAACAATTATCCATACCCTTGGCGGTGATCATTCTACTGTTGGCCCTCGTAATAGTGGTGGCCCTGATCATCCCCCCCTTTGTGGAGCAATTCCAGGAACTCCTGACCCTTGTCCCCACCAGCATTGATGACACCCTACAATGGCTCCGGAAAATAGCCAGGGCGATCGATCCAGAATTAACGCCCCTCCTACCAAATTGGCAACAAATCACCGGACAGATCAGGCCTATTTTGCAGAAATTGGCTGGTAACGGTTTGGGGTTGTTTTACAGCACCCTGGGTTTACCCCTCACCCTTTTACTGCTGATTGTGCTCAGTCTGATGTTTTTGGCCAATCCCAGGGCCTACCGTCAGGGTTTCATCCGTTGCTTTCCTGCTTTTTATCGAGCCCGGGTTGATCTAGTTCTTAGTAAGTCGGAAATTTTATTGGAGGATTGGCTACGGCTAATTGTGGTCAGTGCTGTGGTGGTCACCGCCACCACTTGGCTCGGTTTAGTTTTGCTCCAGGTGCGGCTTCCCCTGGCCCTAGCCCTTGTTGCCGGTATTTTTGTTGTTATTCCCAACATTGGTCCCCTGATTAGTCTAGTCCCCGCCATGGCGATCGCCCTGTTGGACAATGCTTGGAAACCTCTCTTGGTGTTGGTGCTCTATGGGTTGATAAACTACTTTGAATTCCATTGGATCACCCTGCACTGCATGGGCAAGCCCCAGCCAATTTTGCGGGGGGTTTTACTGTTAGCCCAAGTATTTTTTGTCAGTGTGTTCGGACTTTTTGGGTTGTGGTTGGCGGTGCCCCTCACCTTAGTTGCCCAAGTTCTAGTACAAGAAATATTGATCAAAGACATTCTTGATCGTTGCCAAAGCTCAGAAGAAGTTGGGGAAGAAACGCCCCCACAGACTCCACCAGCATTGCCGGAATCCTAGGGGAAGGGCCACAGTAAATGTGGTGTAAATTTAGTTGAAAATGGTTCTAACTTGGAGGTGAGGATAATCCTTCTGTAAACTCCTCTGCAATTCACACGAACTTAATCTGATGGGAATCAGCCGCAAAACGTTGAATAACTAACTCCAAGGGAATTCTGCAGTTTCCCACTTTAATACTTGTAAAAAAAAAGATAAACTCATGGTGGTTAGGGAAAGGGAAAGTAAATTCTCCCCCATTTCCCCAGACAGATCTACGCTTTCCGAGAATAATACTCAATTACAAGCAGTTCATTGATCTGCAACGCCACCCACTCACGGTCAATAACGCTGTTGACCTTGCCAGTAAACGTATTTTTATCGAACTCCAAATGGGAAGGCACATTGGCCAAACCAGGAAATTCCATATTGGTTTCCACCAATTTACGGGAACGGTCCCGATCACGGACACTGACAATATCCCCAGGACGGCACTGGTAGCTAGGAATATCCACTACTTGACCGTTAACGGTGATGTGGCCGTGGCAGACTAACTGCCGAGCCCCCGGAATGGTGCCAGCCATGCCCAAACGGAACACAGTGTTATCCAAGCGCATTTCCAGCAGTTCCAACAGAGCTTGTCCGGTGGAACCCGTAGCCCGACGGGCTTTTTTCACATAACGGACCAATTGCTTTTCCGTAATGCCGTAGTTCAACCGTAGTTTCTGTTTTTCTTCTAGCCGAATGGCATACTCAGAACGTTTGCGACGGGCTTGGCCATGTTGGCCGGGGGGGTAGGCACGGCGAGGGGATTTACGGCTTAAACCGGGTAATTCCCCAAGGCGGCGGACGATCCGCAGACGAGGTCCTCTATAACGAGACATCTTAGTTGGTCATCTCCTAATCAATAATTCCCAAACATCCCATTATAGGTTAGTGAGGTCTGTTAACGCTACCCAGTGAAGTCCTCTCCCAGGGCATTGTGAATAACTTGGTAATTGATGCTCAATGTCCCATACTCTATTGGCTTAGGGTAAAGACCATGGTGAGAACTTCAATTAATTCTTTACCAATTCTCAAGCTTGACTAGTTCTGCCAAGGGCTAGGAATCGCCCAAATAGGCTTCCAGAACCCTAGGGTCAGACTGAATTTGCTCAGGAGTGCCATCGGCTAAGTTTCTTCCTTCTGCCAAGACCCAAACGTGGTGACAGAGGGTCATGATCACATCCATATTGTGTTCAATCACTAAAAAAGTAATGCCTTGGCGATTCCAATTGACAATGTGTTCACAAATTTGCCCAATCAGGGTGGGGTTAACTCCGGCGGCGGGTTCATCTAGCAAAATGAGCTTGGGATTGCTCATCAAGGCTCGGGCCATTTCCAACAGTTTCCGTTGTCCCCCCGATAACGCTCCGGCATAGTCATGGGCTTTAGCGGCCAAACCAACAGATTCCAGCATCTCCATCGCCCGTTGGCGGTTGACCCGCTCTTCTGACCGTACTTTTTTGAAACTAATTAATCGTTGCAGAAACTTTTCACCGGTCTGATGCTGATCCGCCAGTAACATATTTTCCAACACCGTCAGGCGGGAGAGCACTTTCGCCACCTGGAAAGTCCGCACACAACCCTGCAGGGCAATTTGGTGGGGGGCAAGTTGGCCGATGGAATCACCATTGAAAAGCACTTCCCCTTGGTCGGGGCGAATGAAGTTAGAGAGCAGATTAAATAGGGTAGTTTTACCGGCACCGTTGGGGCCAATTAAGCCGGTGATGCTACCTTCTTTGACCACAATATCGGCGTGGTCCACCGCCCGCAGACCGCCAAAATTTTTGCATAGCCCCTGGGCGAGGAGTAGAGAACTGTCCGGACTACCGAGATTTTCTGCCGGGGTGATGCGATCGCTCATGGAAAATGTGTCAATTACCGCTCAATTACTCTGATTTAGGCGAAACCAATGGTGCTCCGGTTCCCGTTGATGAAATTCCAACCGCTTTGGGACTTTTTGCCGGGGGGGGCTATACCGCCTCCAATCATAGTGGTTTGGAGCCAGTTGGCAAGACAAGATGGCAATTTGATCTACCAAAGATTAGGATGGAACCCATCCTTGATCCGCCCAAAAATTAAATTTCGGTGGGATTCAGCCGTAGATTGCCATGGAAGAAGTCAAGACCAAACAACTATACGAGCGGGACTATAGCCAATGGGCAGAAACGATGGCTGATTTGCTGGCTTCAGGTAACTTCGCAGAACTTGACATCGAAAATCTGGTGGAGGAGGTGCGGGATTTGTCCAAGCGAGAACGCGATCGCCTGTTAAGCAGTCTGCGGCTCATTGTTCATCATTTGCTGAAGTGGGATTATCAACCCCAGAGGCGCTCCCGCAGTTGGCAAGTAACCATTCAACGGGAACGGAATAATATCAGTTTCTACCTTAAAGATAGCCCCAGCCTACGGCGGTATTTGACGGATGGGTGGCTGGGGGAAATTTATGGCAATGCCAAGCTAGAAGCATTCAAAGAAACCGGGTTAGACTTTCCGGCGGCTTGTCCCTACGACATTGGGGAAGTGTTGAATCGTGTTGTTTCCCTAACTGATTAATTATTGATGGGCATTGGGCAGACCAAAAGCTCTGATGTCCCGGTTCCCATTGATGAAATCCCAACCGCTTTGGGGCTTTTTGCCTGGGGGCTGGACTTGTTCCAATAATAGGTGCCCGTTGCCAGTTTGTAGAATGGGACCCCAATTCTTAATGGTGCCGATAATTCGCCCCGGCGAGCCAGGCTCGAAGGAACAATGGTTATAGGCTTTGGCTAAATCTTGATATTGCTCTGGCAAGAGGGGAAAGAACTCCTTCACCAGGGGAATGGTGCTAATTATTTTCAGGGTCTGTTCGCCCCAAGCTGTGTGGCAGGCCGGCGCAAAACCCCGCACTTGGTTATGGATTTCTATGGCGCTCCGGTGCCAGTCAATAACAAAATCGGCTTTTTTCAGCAGAGGGGCATAGGTGGCTTCCGTTTCAGCCTGGGGAGTGGGTTGCAGTTTGGCTCCATCTAGTTCCCGGAGGGTTTGCACCAACAATTCCGCGCCTGACTTGGCCAACCGATCGCCGATCGCCGTTAGATTATCCAGTAAACCGATGGGGGTGGAAGTTTTTAGCAACATGGCCCCGGTGTCCATGCCTTCGTCCATGAGCATGGTGGTGACACCAGTTTCCGTTTCTCCGTTGGCGATCGCCCATTGCAGGGGGGCCGCACCTCGATATTTGGGTAGTAGGGAACCATGAACATTAATACATCCCAGCCTGGGCATGGCTAGAATTTCCGAGGAAAGTAATTGTCCGTAGGCCACCACCACAAAGAAATCGGCTTGGCAATTTCGTAATTTTGCGAGGGTTTCCCCGCACCTTTTCACCCGTTCCGGCTGCCATACAGGAATACCGGCTTGCATGGCCACTCCCTTAACCGGAGAAGGAATTAACTTACTGCCCCTCCCCCGTCGGCGATCGGGCTGACTAACCACCGCCAACACGTCCATATCCGGTTGGTTTAAAACAGCATTGAGGGTAGGAACAGCAAAATCCGGTGTGCCAAAGAAGACAATTTTCATTGCAAAATATCAAAAAAATAGCTCAGTTCCCTAGGGCTTTAACTACCAATTACCATGGCTTTATCGCCCCAAGAGTATGCTTATAAAGTTCTACCCTGCTCCTAAATCTCCCAATACTGGGGGACTTTAAAGTAGTTTCCCCCCAAAGTTGAGGGGCTAGGAGAACCCTTAAAACAGTTTCTAAAAAGTGTGAAGAATTGTAAGAAATGCCATTCTTCCCCAGCCGTTGCCATGGATTAAAAGTACAATTTGTACCAATAGTTGACGGCATGGGCAAAAGTCAGGGAACAGCCCATCGGACTAAATTTACCCCTTTAGAGGATATAGCCAGAATGGTTACTGAACAAGACCGTGAGTACATGCGCCAGGCGATCGCCATTATGCGGGATGCGGGGGTGGTCAACAAGACTGGTGGCCCCTTCGGCGTGGTCATAGTCAAGGATGGAGAAGTAATTGGAGCGGCGGGCAATAGTGTAATTCAAGACAATGATCCATCTGCCCATGCGGAAGTAAATGCCATCCGTCAGGCCTGCCAAACCGTGGGCACCTGGAATTTGGCGGGGGCGGTGATGTATAGCAGTTGCGAATGTTGCCCCATGTGCTACGCCACCAGCTACTGGGCCAGGATTGACAAAATTTACTACGCTGCCGGTTGGAGCGATTTTGAAGATCTTTTTGACGACAGCAATATCAGTAAAGATTTGGCAAAACCTTACCCAGAAAGACTGTTAGCACCGGAGCAAATTTTACAGGAAGAAGCTCAAGTGGTTTGGGAGGAATTTCGTCAGTTACCGGACGGTGCCCGCTACTAGCCCGATCGACTGAAAATTACCCGAAAAAACTGTAATAGCAAAAGTAGAGCAAGGATAATGGACGCCAACGCCAAAGATTGCTCTTTTTTTGTGCCTTGCCCCTCTAGCCAACGTTGATAAATGCCGCTCACCCAGGGCACCGCAAACCAGCCTGTGATAGCCACACTACAAAAGTTACTGAACAGCATCCAGGTGGGGAAATCAATCAAATCTGGCTTATGGAGCAATAAATTAAGCCCCATAACAGTGGGGTAAAGTACCAATAAAACCAACAGGTTTATTTTCCAGACGGGGGATGGCTGGCTCAGTTTTTGCTTTAACCAACGGCTGTAACCTTCCGTATTTACTTTGCCTTTAAACTCATAACCAGCATTTTCTTCTAGGTAAATTAACTGTCTTCTTTCTGGGCTATCTAGCCAACCGATAAAATTTTCCAGCGTGTCAAAGCGGATCACTGTTTCCGCTACAAAAATGCCCCCTTCCGAGCGTAATTCGGTGGATTCACTGCTAATGTAGCCCGGATATTTTTTTTCTAACTCCTTTAATTGTTCCTGACACTCCAGAAAAATTTGCTGGTGCTCTGGGGTGACCCGGTGGGCAAAATGATACTCAAAATATTCATCAGCAGCTTGGTCTGGCGTCGGTGGAGATGTCATGGGCAATGGGGATGGGGGCGCGGGGTCAGTATATCGGCGATCGCCTAGTCAACAAAACCCGATATTCTACTAAAAGACTAAACACATCGTTTTACCAACGCTAGAGCTGGGTGGGCCAATGCAATTCGCCAAAATTTTAATTGCCAATCGGGGAGAAATCGCCTTACGCATCATTCACAGTTGCGAAGAATTGGGCATTCCCACCGTGGCAGTCCACTCCACCATTGATCGTCACGCCCTCCATGTACAACTAGCCAACGAAAGTGTCTGCATTGGGCCGCCCCCCAGTAACAAAAGCTATCTCAACATTCCCAATATTATTGCCGCCGCCCTCACCCGTAACGCCACTGCCATTCACCCAGGCTATGGCTTTTTGGCGGAAAATGCTCGCTTTGCCGAAATTTGCGCTGACCATCAAATTACTTTCATTGGTCCCAGCCCAGAAGCCATTACGGCCATGGGGGATAAATCCACCGCTAAAAAAACCATGCAAAAGTCCGGGGTGCCCTGTGTGCCCGGTAGTCCTGGTTTGATCGATTCAGAAGCAACGGCTCTAAAAATTGCTGCAGACATTGGTTACCCAGTGATTATTAAAGCTACGGCCGGCGGCGGTGGTAGAGGCATGCGCCTCGTCCAGCAAGAAAAAGATTTCGTGCGAATGTTCCATGCGGCCCAGGGAGAAGCAGGGGCGGCCTTTGGTAATCCAGGAGTTTACCTAGAAAAATTCATCGAAAAACCCCGCCATATTGAGTTCCAAATTTTGGCCGATAGCCATGGCAATGTGGTGCACCTAGGGGAAAGGGATTGTTCCATTCAACGGCGGCATCAAAAGTTACTCGAGGAGGCTCCCAGTCCCTTTTTGACCCCTTCCCTACGGAAAAAAATGGGGGAAGCGGCGGTGAAAGCGGCCAAGTCCATTAACTATGTTGGAGCCGGCACAGTGGAATTTCTGGTGGATGGCAACGGCAATTTCTACTTTATGGAAATGAACACCCGTATCCAGGTGGAACATCCGGTGACGGAAATGATTACCGGCTATGACCTGATTGCGGAGCAGATTCGCATTGCCATGGGGGAAAAACTCCGCTTCCGCCAAGGAGACATACAAATCCGGGGTCACGCTATCGAGTGTCGCATTAACGCCGAAGATCCCAAACAAAACTTCCGGCCCCATCCTGGCAAAATCAGTGCCTATCTGCCCCCCGGTGGCCCTGGGGTACGGATCGATTCCCATGTGTACACCGATTATGAAATTCCCCCCTATTACGACTCCCTGATTGGCAAGTTAATTGTCTGGGCTGGCGATCGCCCTTCGGCCATCAAAAGAATGCAGAGGGCGTTGCGGGAATGTGCCATCACTGGAGTGCCCACCACGTTAGAGTTTCACCAGCGCATACTACAAACCCCAGCTTTTCTGGCCGGGGATGTGTACACCAATTTTATTGAAGAGCATTTAACGCCCTAATTTTAAACCAGGGCGGCCATGGAAACCTTGCCAGCAATTTGCTTAGCGATCGCCGTTAGGGCTTTAGCAGAAGCCGATTCAGGTTGGGAAACCACAATGGGAATGCCCTTGTCTCCCCCTTCCCGCAGGCTGATTTCCAAGGGCACACAGCCCAACAGGGGCACATTCAGTTCTTTGGAAGCTTTTTCGCCGCCGCCGGAACCAAATAAATCGTATTGGCGATCGGGCAGATCCGGGGGAATGAAATAGCTCATATTTTCCACAATGCCCAACACGTTCACCCCCATCTGTTGGAACATCTTCAGACCCCGGCGAGCATCCAGCAAAGAGACGGTTTGGGGCGTGGTGACAATGACAGCACCGGCCATGGGCACCGATTGGGTCAGGGTAAGTTGGGCGTCCCCGGTACCAGGGGGCATATCGACAATTAGGTAATCCAAAGCTCCCCAATTGACTTGGTAGAGGAACTGACGAATAATGCCATTCAGCATGGGGCCTCGCCAGATTACTGGTTGATCGGGGTCAATTAAAAAACCCATGGAAACCATTTTGATGCCATGGTTAAACACTGGCTCTAACACTTCCCCTTGGGGACTGTTTTGTACTTGCACCGCCGCACCGCTCAAGCCCAACATGGTGGGGGCATTGGGGCCATAAATGTCCGCATCCAATAGTCCCACTGTAGCGCCGGTTTGGGCCAGGGCTACCGCCACATTCACCGCCACTGTACTTTTTCCTACCCCTCCCTTACCGCTGGAGATGGCAATAATATTTTTCACCTGCCCCACGGATTGGCGATCGGGCAAGGATTTTTGTTGGGGAGTTTCCGCCGTCACCGTTACTTCTACCTTTTCCACCCCGGGCAAGGTTTTAACCGCTTTTTCGCAATCCTCCACAATGAATTCCCGCAACGGACAGGCCGGCGTGGTCAACACCAGGGTAAAACTAACAGTGCCCCCGGCGATCGCCACATCTCGGATCATGTTCAGTTCCACCAAGCTTTTTTGTAGTTCGGGATCTTGAACGGGACGGAGCACGGTTAAAACGGCATCGGTGGTTAACATAGTGACAATTGATGACAAAAATTGGGAGAATTCTCTGAGGGATTACAGTCTGCCCCTTGATCTTAAAGGTTTTTGGGCAGGTTCCGGCCAGACAGACCCCAGAGATAGGCAAGCTTCACCATTGACTAACCCCCCGACAAAGTCAGGAAAATCCCCCCCAAACCTAAGCATTGTGTCAGAGTGGAAATAGACATAGAGCAAACCCTATCCGTTTCCCTCCATGACCCCCAGCCTATTGCCTCCCCGCCTCAATCGTCCCCACATTGAAGTGTTGCCCAATGGTTTAACCATTATTGCGGAGCAGATGCCGGTGGAAGCAGTGTCTTTTCAACTCTGGTTGAGGGTGGGTTCCCGTTGGGAGGGAGATGAAATTAATGGCACAGCCCATTTTTTGGAGCACATGGTGTTTAAGGGCACTCCCCGCCTTGCCATGGGGGAATTTGAGCGGACCATTGAATCTAGGGGAGCGGGCACCAACGCCGCCACCAGTCAGGATTACACCCAGTTTTACTTCACTTCAGCTCCCCAGGATTTTGAACATTTAGCCCCTTTACAGTTGGATGTGGTGCTTAATCCCACCATTGCCGATGGGCCGTTTGAGCGGGAACGGTTGGTGGTGCTAGAAGAAATTCGGCGATCGCAGGATGATCCCCAACGGCGCATTTTTCAGCAGGTGGTGCAGTTGGCTTTTCCCCACACTCCCTACGCCCGACCGGTGCTGGGGGCGAGGGAAATTATTACCCATCTCCAAGCTCAACAGATGCGGGATTTCCACGCCCATTGGTATCAGCCCCAGGCCATCACTGCCACTGTGGTGGGGAATCGCCCCGTAGCCCATCTAGTGGAAACGGTAGCCAACAGTTTTGCCGATTGTTACCGGGTGAAATCCCCTTCCCAAACCTTAACGCCGCCGCCGGTCAATATTCCTCCACCTTTCACTAAGGTAGAAACAATCACTGTAGTAGATAAAGCTTTACAACAGGCCCGTCTAATTTTGCTTTGGCGATCGCCGGGGTTAGACCAGTTTGAGCAAACCTTACCCCTGGGAGTATTGGCGGTGATTTTGGGTCGGGGGCGAGTGTCCCGTTTGTTTCGAGAATTGCGGGAAGAAAAGGGTTTAGTAACGGCGATCGGGGCCAGCAATTCCACCCAGGCCACCCAGGGCATGTTCTACATTTCAGCCCAGTTACCGACGGAAAATATTCCTACCGTGGAGCGGTGCATCCTAGACCACATCGAGCGATTGCAGAATGAACCGGTACCAGAGAAGGACTTAGAACGCATCCGCACCCAGGTGGCCAACCGCTTTGTTTTTGGCAATGAACGCCCCGGCGATCGGGCTAATTTATATGGCTATTACTACGCTCAAATTGGCGATCTAGAACCAGCCTTGACCTACCCCGAACAAATCCAAGCCCTGACGGCAGAGGATTTACAAAGGTCTGCCCAAACCTACCTTTCCCCCACCGCCTATGGCAAAGTGGTGGCTCTGCCGGAACCACTATAGGTTTTACCCATAAAAACCATGGCCCACCGAGGTAACAAAGCCCATCTGCCCAGTAAAATCTGTCCTGTTTGTCAACGGCCCTTCACTTGGCGCAAAAAATGGGCCAGTTGTTGGGACGAGGTTAAATATTGCTCTGACCGTTGCCGTCGTCAGCGTTCCCAGCCAGATAACCCGTAAATAGCCAATCGGGCCCGATCGCCTGGCAATGGAGATTAGTTAAATTTAATGCTTCGGTCATACGCTGGAAACCCAATTCCCCCACTGGGGTCGGAGCCGTGCCACCACCAATAATTTTCGGGGCGAGAAAAGCATGAACTTTTTGCACTGTCCCCATGGCGATCGCCTCGGCCGCTAGGATGCCGCCACATTCCCACAACACTTGCAGACAATCCCGTTGGTATAACTCCGTCATTACTGCCAGGGGAGTTAACGGATCTAAGATCAGGGTCTCTACCCCCAATTTTTCCAGATGGCTGAGCATATTGTGATCACAGGTTTTGGTCGTCACCACCAAAGTTTTAGCAATCTCTTGATGCCATAACTGGGCTTCCAGGGGTAAATCCAAGGTGCGACTCAACACCACCCGCCAAGGATTTTGGTCACTCAGTCCATGGGTAGTGAGCAAAGGATTATCCCGCCGCACCGTATTACCACCAATAATTACGGCTTGGCATTGACTGCGTAATTGATGCACCCAATGGCGAGCGGCTCTACTGGTGACCCAACTGCTGTGGCCCTGGGCCGTGGCAATTTTTCCGTCCAACGTCATGGCGTATTTGAAAATGCCAAAGGGTCTTCGGTGCTGGATGCGAAAACAAAACGCTTCATTTAAGCGCTGGCAAGCTTTTTCTTCCACCCCCACTTTCACCTCAATGCCAGCCTGTCTCAAGCGGCTAATGCCCTTACCCGCCACCAAAGGATTGGGGTCTACCATGCCCACCACCACTTTAGATATCCCCGCTTTGATAATTGCTTCCGTACAGGGGGGAGTGCGACCTTGATGATTACAGGGCTCCAAATTGACATACAGAGTGGCACCCTTGGCCCGATCGCCAGCTTCCCAAAGGGCAAAAATTTCTGCATGGGGTTGCCCTGCCTGGGGATGGAAACCTTGGCCGACAATTTGATCTCCCTGGACAATGACTGACCCCACCAAGGGATTAGGGGCCGTTTTGCTGATCGCCGTTTTTGCTAGGGTCAAGCAACGACGCATATGGGTTTGGTCTGAGATCATGGCGCACTAGGAAGAAGAAATTTAATCAGATTTGCGTAAAATTTGCTCAACTTGCAACCAGGCATAGACGGTGGGGCTGCAATTATTCTTCCTAGCTATCAATGGAGGTTTTTGCCTGACCCCTTCTGGAAAATCACCGATAAATTATTGGCCGGCATGGCGATAACAGCCTGATTGTGTAGGTTCCTTTTTTTTGCTGCTTCAATCACATCTTCGAGCTGCCTCAAACCCCAGGCCGGATTCCGACTCCGCAAAGATTGGTCAAACGCTTCATTACTAGGAGCAGTGGTTACACCATCCTGGCGATAGGGGCCGTAAAGATAGAGTCTGCCCCCCTCCGGTAAGATGCGTTCCGCTCCATTCAGTAAACCTAAACAAGACTCCCAGGGAGAAATGTGGATTAAGTTGATTGCCACCATGGCAGTGATAGGCTCTGGCCAAATTTCTGCTTCCACCGGCCACGGAGATGATTGCACATTTAAGTCCAACGGTGGCTGTAAACAGGCCAATCCCTGGTGCTCCTGCCAGGCGAGAATACTTTCCCGACAAAGAGGATCCGGATCGGATGTTATCCACCAGCGGGGGGAAAAAAGGGGCGCAAAAAAACAAGCGTGTTCCCCGGTGCCACTGGCAATTTCCAAAATACTGCCCTGGGGAGGTAAATACTCCTGCAAAACAGCGGCGATCGCCTCTCGGTTGCGTTGGGTAGCGGGGGCATACTGACGGCGATCGGTCATGGTGAAGAAAGCAAAAATTTGACAGGAGGTAGGGATTGGCGAAAACGGGAAATAAACTATTCCTAATCCATTATGGTGCCATTTTTGGGTTCCTCTGACCCAATAAAAGGCTAAATAGAAGCGGTACAGAAGCTATTGCCATTGAAGTAAAGAGTAAGTTGGATTTTGATAATGTGGATGATCACCTGGAAAGATTAGCCAAATTTAAATATTAATTCTCAACCTAAAGCTTGGTAGTTTTTAGTGGGCTAAATAGGATTATTAATCTAAAGAAATCCAATGGCCATTGAGCCTTTGCACGATCGCCGTTGCTTCTTCATAACTTTTGGTAATCGCCCAAGTGTGGTGGGTTTTGCCATTACTTTCCCGCAGATAAATCTGATTGGGTAGCAGGGGATGGTCAGCGGCGGTGCGGAGATAATCCTTGTTAAATTTGCTATGGGATTGGGAATAAATAGACGTATCCCAAGGCACCCCCCGGTCCCAACCTGGCACTACCAAAGGATTAGAGCCTAACAAAATTTGGCATGGTACTAGCATGGGGCCTTTATAAATGGCATAGGCGATCGGCATGCAAGTGTTAATCGCTAAGGTTACTAATTCGCCATATTTTTGCATCAATGATTGTTGCCAATATTGGGTAATCAAAGTGAAATCTAGCCCCGCACTTCCCCTTGCATCCAATAGCTTATTGAATTTTTCATATTCTTTTCTCACTGTGCTAATCTCCTGTTGCCAAGCATATTCCAATGGGCATTGACCAAAAATAATTTTTCCTGGTTTGAGTAATTTCCACATTTCGCCAATTTTTAAAACGTCTAGCTTTGCCGGTGCTTGCAGGGTAAATTGATAATTCTCTGCTGGGCTCTCGTTAATTGCCCTAAATAGTTTGGCAAAACTGGTCAAGGAACTAAAACGGCTGAAGGATTCGGGACGGGGAAATAGGAAAAATCCTTGATTTTTGAGTTGCATTACCCAAAAGTTACCAACATTATTTTTTTCCACAACATCTGCTTGGTCAGTTAACAGAGAAACCCGCTGACAATAAACTTCAAATATTTGCGGAGTTTCGTGGTAGATATCAATAATTTTACTGATGGGCAAGTCCAATAAAGGAGGCGGTTCTTCAACAATTAAATGGGGATAGGCATCAGCAGGGAAGGGGGTGGGCCGATTCACTAAATTTTCAATTTGGAAAATTTTTTGCCTAAGAGTTTCTATTTCTTCAATTAACTCACTATTGCTCTGCGCTTGGGTTTCACTTTTTTTTTGTGCTTCAAAGAACCGTAAAGCTGCAAACTCTTGTTGTAGTTTAAGTTGGTTTTGTTCTAACTGAATCAGCTTAACTTGATTTAATTTATCTGGTTGATTGCTAGCCATATTGTTTAATTCGTCTCTTACTACTAACAATTTTAATTAAACACGTTCTTGTCGAATATAGTCACCTAATCGTAATTAATTGTCCTGTTCATTTATCGATTGAATTTAATTAAGTATAAAAAATGTATCTAAATGTTTAAAATAATGAATTTTCAGTGTTTATAGATCGCTTTCTGATAAATTGGCTTGTTTCATAAAATGACGAAGTAATCCTATTTTTAAATCTTGATTCCCATGGATAGGCACAGAAATTCTTTCATTTTGACCTTCCTTTTTATAAATATGATGACTGCCATTAATTCTGACTAAAGACCAGCCATTACTCTCTAAGTTTTTGGCGAATTCTTTGCCAGATAATGATTTCATATGGCAATTTCCATGATTCGAGTATTCTTAGAATTTTCAGGAATTTCTAGTTCGACAGATAAACAGCCTTCAACTGCCTCATATAGATTAGTTAATAATTCTTCAAAGTTCTCTCCCTGAGTAGCACAGCCTGGAATCGCGGGTACCTCAGCCCAAAATCCTCCTTCTTCGGCTTGATGGACAACAATCTTTAATTTCATAAAATCCTCTCTTCTGTAAGGTCTTCTTAATTGTAGGTTAACAAAATTTTCCAGCAATGGAAATAACAATAGTTAATGGTTGATTTTTTCAACTGAATTAGCTTAGCTTGATTTAATTCATCCGGTTGATTACTAGCCATATTGTTTAATTTATTTCTTACTGTTAATAATTTTAATTAAACACGCCCTTCTCGACCATTCGCCAACGGCGATCGCCTACTAGGACGAGTTTAGCGGGCTTGACTAATTTAGGGTTTTGTAAATTAGAGTAACTGTCAAAAAAAGAATTGTTAGCCAGTAATCTTTGCCAGCGGCTCAGCAAAAGATTCGGAATTAACCAAATTTCTTCCCCAATGGTAAAGGCTAAATAGGAAGCCTGACTCTTTTCTCCTTCTTCAAACTCCTGGCGATCGCCAAGACCAAGATTTCCTACTTTGCCATGGATAACACTTGCTGTGGGCTTAAGATATTGAAACTGGGACGGATCATCAAAAAAAGCCTTATTGCCCTGGTTAAAATTAATGATGCAATATTCTAAACTTAATCCTAAAGGTTGGCTCAAGTCTTCAATGTTCTCTTGATCAGTGTTTACATTGTTTTTGATTTGGGTAAAGTCATTTGCTAAGAAATGACTATAGACATCTGCTCCAATAATTGAATTTGGTGTATTTTCTTCGGCTTCATCTGGCAAATCAATGTCAGTTTGGGTGACATTAATAACTTTTCGTTTTGCACGGCCATTAACCCTAGAACCCTTAAGTTTTTTTAAAGTTTGACTTCCTATTTGCTTGAGAGATTTATTTTTAGTAGGCTTAGTCGAAAGATTATTCAACAAATCAACTGCCAACTTGCCGATGATAATGCTCAAACCGATGGCCCCAGCAATAAACCAATAAATTGTAATAATTAAATCTTGATTTTTCTGAGCACCAATTTCAGCGGTAGTTTCTACCCTATTCGAATTTACTGTAGGGGTCGGCGTCGGAGTAAGAGTTGGACTGATCGGTTCATCTTGATAGTAAGGAGGATTATTAACTTGGCTTTCCCTTGGTTGTAAACTAATCCAACCCCTTTCATCTACGGAAAAAGTGACAATTTCATACCAGCAAAAGCCATCATAATATTTCGGATATATGTCGGATAACGAAAATCTTCTACCGGCGGGGATTTCAGCAATAATTTCACCATTGATATTGGGAATGTCGTAAACATCCAAATTAAAATCAGAAAATGACATCTGATAATCCCTCATCACTGGACAAGGATTATTTTCCTGGGCATTAACCGGTTGAATGATCCAGATTATTGGAATAGCAAGAATAGGAATATATTTAAAGTTTAACATTGATCCGAAATCAATCAAACCTCCCAGACTTGATCAATCGCCAAATATCATTTCCAGTATTTTCTATCATTGCTGGTTCAACCAAAACATAGCTAGAATCGTACCATTCAAAAATTTTATTATCATCATTAGTTATTACTTGCTTCCAACGTTTATTAAACAAATTTGGAACTATATAGGTGTTTTGATCATCAAGTTTAAACCCAATATAAGAAGCCTGGGCTGTGTTGTCCGATGCCCTTTCAAATTCCACTTTTGCTGAAGCATTAATATCGACACCCTGACTCCCTAAATTGGTAGCAGAAGTCGGCTTTAAAAAGAAAAATAAGTCATTATTAAAGTGGCTTTCATGGCCCTTATTAAAATTCTCTACAATTATACTTAAAGTATCTGAGGGAGAAATTTCTACTTTCCCTGGAAATGCTGACCCCCTTGCTGGGTCATAATTATAGTCGTTGTAGTCAGATGCACTGTCCCATTCCTGGCCATACTGTCTTGATGGTTGAGACGTTGACCGGTTTGATCTTAGTTGAATAATCCCCTTCTCGATTTTATTCATCTCCCGAATTATTTTCTCAAGTTGACGAGATAGATTATCTGAATAATTTTTGACTACTGAAAGATCACTGGCTATTTTGTCCTGATAACTTTTAGTCAATGCGTAATTTTTCTTGATTTTTTCTTTTAGTTCCTGCAACTTTTTATCCAGCCACCAGACATATAAGCTCAGTAAAATAAACAGCAATAAAAGTGAGACTAAATAGGGAGCTTTAAACTTTATTAGCCCTTTCCAAATTCCAGCAATTGTTGAAATTGCTCTATTTTCTTTAGGTTGAGAATCACTACTTATACCTAGATACGCGGTTATTAACAAGGAATTATTTCGAGTTATCCGTAAAATTGTTTCACTTTGATCTATTGCAAACTCAGTTCTATTTGTTTGATCATCTGTGCCAATGAAATATGGATTTACTCGCTGATTTGGTTCTGGTTGATCTATCAAAGCTTGTGCTAAAGAACAATAATTAAATACTGCCAAATTACAAAGCACAAAAGTGTGTATAAATTTGTTAATAATTTTCATTTATTTAACCTACAGTTTTAGACCATTGTTCGGCGAGAATAGCAATAAAACATTTAAAAATTATTAGAAATGGAGGATCAATTTCAAATTCTGATGTAGGCCCTACTTTCCTTAAGCAAGCCTGTTTAACTTTCGCTTCTAGCAATATACGGAAGTCGCTATCCATACTAAAGAGACCGCCCTGATTGAAGTTTCTGAGCTGATCAATTTCTTGGATAGATTCTTCTCGTAAGATGTCGTTAAAATTCTTCAAATATTCTTCCAGTTGATCATAGGTAGTGATTTCAAAAGAATTAATTTCTTCCCAGCCACGATCTAAAACATTCAAACGGTTACTAGAAGTAAAAGCTTCTCCATTTATGAAACATTTTTCTCCGGTAAAAGGATAATCTTTTTTCTTACTTAAAAAACCACTTAGCTTAGTCCCTTCTGATGATACGACTAATCCACCACAAGCTTCTTCCTTAGGTTGAGGGGAGAGAGTTAATAGGTCAGGATTTTTATTTAGATCAGAAGCTCGCATCAGGATACCACAGGCTAGATCGTTAATTTCCGAGTTTTGGGTATAGACACCACTAGGAGTCAACCAATGCAAGAAACGAGATCCGTTGCCTCCCATTAAAATTGACGTAATGATACTAGAGTCATTAAAAAGTTTCTCTTTCTTTAGTTCTTTTTGTATCATCCCTAAATAGTGGAAAAGTCCACCGAAGGATAATGCTAGCAAAGTGCGAAACTGACGATTACGAGGCTTATCTGCATTCATAATGTAGCCTTCAGATAAAATTCTCTCTGAATTGGCTCGTAGATAAATATCCAAAGAAGCATTAAAGTTACGCTGATTTCCCAACACTTTAGCCAC
This sequence comes from Synechocystis sp. FACHB-383, assembly GCF_014698605.1. Taxonomy (NCBI): domain Bacteria; kingdom Bacillati; phylum Cyanobacteriota; class Cyanophyceae; order Synechococcales; family Merismopediaceae; genus Synechocystis; species Synechocystis sp. FACHB-383. The sequence goes on from NZ_JACJTJ010000014.1 coordinate 22,479, forward strand.
TGATTTTCCTGCTTCTGGAGGTAGACCAAAAATGTCACCAATAAAGGCCAGATTAGGCTCTAAAATGCTGTGAAAAATATCCCTTCCCGCATAAGGAACTGATGCTTGATGAACCAGTTGATTATCTTGCCAAACGGAAATATCCGATGTACCTCCGCCAATATCCACACAAGTAGTATAAATTAAATGCTTACTCAAAACATCGCCAAAGAATTGTGCAAAGGCAATGCTTTCTGTTTTTATACTCTGTCCCTGTAAATTATGATTTTGATTTGAAGTTATATCTAAATCTTTTAATACCTGTTGCCAAGCTCCGTTATATCGATTGATGTCCATGGGGGAAAAAGCGGACGGATAAGATACACTCCATTCAATGTTGCGGACTCCTTCCAGGGCGGCTTTAGCAGAAATCATTCGCACCAATTGCCCCAGGAAAGGTCGCTGGTATTGCACCTGTTTCCACTTAATATTGGTCTTGATATATTCCTTGTCAAACTCATACTTGTCCAGGCGGGGAACATAAATGCGGGCATTGGTAATTAAATTGGGAATTTCCCCTTCACTTTCTGCCCATCCTCTGGTTGTTAGCACCGTTGACATGGGAGGATTTTTTCCTTCTGGTAAAAGCAGATCAGGAATGAAGAACTCTCGATAAATTACTGTTTGAATATCCTCCAAACTATGGGTAATTTTGAGCAAATTAGTTTGTAACTGTAATCTTTCTGGAGCGCCGCTGGAGCCTTTCCGCACATAAACATTGGTAAACGAAGTACCGAAATCGACTCCCACTGTCCAAGTGGTCGCATTACCCCCCTGGGCTTTGGGCACCCGCAGAGGAATCAAACCCAATGGTTGGGCATTTTTATCGATCGCCAGGAGGACATCAGGGTAGGCATCACATTTCCAGTACTGGTAACTTTCCTGGCCCGATCGCCGATTTTTTGACTGGGCATTGGGGGTAGGTTGATCCACCCGAAAAGCCAACTCGCCATATTCTTCTGTAGTTTCCACCAGGAGGAAATACTCCTTCCACAAAGCGGGGGACACATTGGGCCAGAGGGCGAGGGTGGGAAAATCTTGCTTAATTTCGTTTTCCGCCTTGAGGGGATATTCCTGGGACATGGTGTAGGCCACAGGACGATCGAACCCCGATATTTGCACTGTTAACGAAACCCTTACCCCTGGGCCTTCTGGAGTGGAAACGGGACTTAACTCCACCTGTTTTTCCAAATCTTCACTGGTGAAATATTCCCGCAGAAAAGGTTTAAAGGGTAGCAGGATAGTCAGATTATCCAAATTTAATTTTTGGTCTAACCATGTGCCGGGCAATAAGCCTTTGGTTTTGTGGAAATAAAGATTAGGCTCAAAAATATCTGCTGGAGTGGCAAAGATGGCATCAGAACGGCGGTGAAGATTGGGGTCAAAATTGAGTAACGGAGATGCATCAATGACATTAATTTCCTGGGGTTGTTTGGCCAGAAGACTTGGTAACTGTATTGGATCAATAATGTAAAGTTGCTTGCTAGGATTGCGACCAACCGAAGCTATTGCCCGCACATTGGAAGGAGTTTGCACCGCCTCCGCTGGATCAAGTGCTCGAAAAAGTTCTGGGGCAAGGGGAATGCCAAACGGTAGATTTTTTGTGGTGGGTCGAAAAACATTACTGGTGGTGACACCCAAATCCCTGATATAGTCGTCTATCACCCCTGAGACCCGCCCCGCTAAATCCTCATTTTGGGGATTACGCATCAAGGTACCTTTTAAATTTTCCAGCCAAGGCAACAACACTTCCTTTTGATTGGGGGCTAAGCCGTTATTGATAGGATTGGTGAAAAAGCCATTTTTAATCCAAGCAATGCGCCGACTTAAGGAATCGTGAAAATAACCCGTGGGGCAGACAATGGTGGCCGGACTGGTCATACCGATCGCCACCCCGTCTAGTTCAAACAAATACAACTCCGCCCAGGGGCCATCGGGGGGCGCCATCGGCAACACATTGTCCCTATCGTTGGGACGCAATTTCCATAAACAACGGGCAAATTCCTTATCTTGATAATCCTTTAGCCGTACTTGGGTGGCAGTGATCTGAAGATTTAAATTTTCCGCCAGGGCCAAGGCCGTTAACAGACCCCGATATTGCTCAATTAGCCAATCCCGACTGGGGTACTGCCGGTTGCGAAAAGCTGAAATTAACTGCAAGGGCCGGGACCAGGGACTGGGGATAGAATTTACTTCCCGGTAAGCCCCCGCCTCAAACTCCAAACTATTACCCAACGTGTTGAACAAACCCACCCCATTGGGAATCCACTCCCCCGGAGCGGCACCACCAGCAAAATCTTGATTTGTTTTGGGAAGTAGGGGTTGGTTAGCCATAGTTGGGAAAGGGTTTAAGGAGAAAAATTAGACAAGACAAGATAAAAATAAGAAAATGAAAATAACAAAAAGGTAGATAATTATTCTGTATTATTAAAGCCCAAGTAATCTTGAGTAAATTTTAAAAATTCCCAGGCATTGGTGATTTGAATTTGAGCCTCTTCACAGGAAATATAATCAGGCCTACCGTAATCCCCTAAATACTGTTCCTTATTCATAGTAAAATCCCCTCCCTCTTTATATTCTTTAGCAAGGCTGTGTCCTCATGGGCAAAGTCTGCATGTGATAAATAAAGACAGTTAACTAACTGCTCTGTCTCCAGACAAAAATCACTTAACCAATTACTATTAGCATTAATTTCTGCTACGGGATCAACTTTACCTTTTAATACCACCAAAATATCAACATCAGAAGTGGTTTCTGCCTCTCCCCTAGCCTGGGAGCCGAAAAGAATAACTTTCGCCAATCTATCCCCATAAAGTTCCGCCAAATCAGCTCTGAGTTTTGTCAGAGTATCAGCCAAGTTAAATTGACTAAAAGAAGTTCTAGTTGCCATAATCAAAAAGCTGATTAACAGATAAATTAATGTCGGGAAATTGGGGGGAAATAATTGGATCATTGCTAGTAAGTGGACTGTCACAAATTGCCACTCGGTCAAGGGCAGAAAAAATTAAATCCCTTTCCACCAGGTAGGTATCGATCATTTTTTGCCTCCGATAACATCTTCATAAAGGGATGCTAAAGAACATTCCCAGTTAATGGTTTCTAGAGATAATAAATCCCCTTCTTCATAACTAATTAGTTCCCAACGCCCTTGACTATTACGACTAAAAAGATCCACTGCCATTTTGTTACTGTCAACCAACAAGTACTCCATCAAACTTGGTAATTGTCGGTAACGACGAAACTTTTCACCCCGATCATAGGCCTCCGTGCTAGGGGATAAAACTTCAGCAATAAAGCAAGGAAATTGAATAAATTGCACTGCCTCTTGCTCTCTGTCATCGCAACTAACCATCACATCGGGATAATGGAAAGAACTCGCCAAGGCCACTTTTACCTTGACATCGGCCATAAACACTCGGCAACCAGTGCCCCGAAGATGACTTTTTAGTAAAGTCGCCAAATTCAGACCGATTAAATTATGGGCAATGGTTCCGCCAGTCATAGCTAAAATTTGCCCATCCAGATATTCATGCCTAAATTCTTGCAGGGCTTCCCAATCTAGGTATTCTTGGGGAGTTTGATAGTTAATTTCAGCATTGGCTAGCATGGTTATATCCCTCAAATGGCAAACGTTTTCCATCCCAATCTAAAGCAAAGCAAACAGAGCGTGGGCTAAACCAAAAACGCCATTGTCGTAACTTTTGCCCTCATCGGCCAAACGGTTCTTAATGGTATCTAGGCGATCGCCATTTTGGACCGCTTGACTACGTTCTTTATCAATAATTAATTGATGGAGATGTTCACGATAACCAGGGCTTTGGTTTAAATCATCCAAATGTTTTAACTGAAAAAGTTGTTCCCCATTGACGTGGGCGGAGGACACCTGTTGGGCCCATTGCAAAAACTTCCTAGCCCAGGCTGTGAGTAGATCATTTTTGGCCACTTCCTGGGCATCTTCCACCAGGGGTTTGTCCCCTTCCCCTGCCCTAAGAGCAAAAAAGTACTGGAACCAAGGAGCGCCCTTGGCAAACTTTTTACCACCCAACTTCCGGGCCGCTTCCAACTCCAAAGAAAAGTTGTAGAACCAAGCGTAGGCAAAGCGCACTCCCTTACTGAGGGCTAATTTAGCGATTTCGTCATCCGGCAAGTCCGTCCAAATCAGATTATTGATATCCCCCCGACTGATGTAATGGGCCACCGTTTGCCCCATCGGTTGATCGAAACCATGGTTAGCGGCCAAGGCGGCGTACAACTCCACAAAATGGGCGCCATTTTCCTGGTTTTTACCCCCGGTGTGGGAGTCGTATCTGGTTTGGGCATTGTCCCCAATTAAATACACACTGTCGAAACAACCCTCCGACTGTTCCGTTAGATATTGCAACGCCGCTTGGGTATTGAGGGCAAAAAAGCGAGTTTCGGCAAATACGGTCTGATCTCCGTCATCGGGACGCTCAAAGGCAAAGTAGGGCAACAGCAAAGATGCGTGGATACGCACCCGGAGATTGTCCTGTCTTAACTGATTACTAACTAATTTAGCCAAGGTAGGAACTCCAGACGCACCAGTTCCCCCGAAAATACTGCCAAAGAAATGCACCACCACATCATTGCCTTTGCCGACGCCCAAATCCGTGGTCAGATTATTGAATAACTGTTGCCAGCCGCCGGCCTGGGTTTGTTGTAGACTATCTAGTTCCAACCGACTCATCACCGCTGAACCGATGGGGGGCCGGCCCCGAAATCCCACCCCTAAATCTGCCTCCTGTTCCGCTGGGCTGTAGAGGGCATCAAACAATTTTGCCAAAGGGGGAGCACTGGCCCGTAGGGCTTGTTTATTGAAAACCCCCGCCAAGTTAGTGTTGTGAATTTGATCTCCCAGGGGATTCCAGGTGCCGTAGTGGAAAAATTGCCCGTCCATTAAGGGACTTTTCCCTTGGCCAAAAGCTTTTTGAGCATCATCGGTGGTGCGAAAATTTACCCCAGTCCTTTGGGAGTTGCCGTTGGAAGTGTCCGCATCGACCAATAAAATTCTGAGTTCCGAGTTCTCACCGTACAGGCCCAGGGAATGGAGAAAGATGGCCGCTTCCACACATTTAGCTCCACTGCCGCCCACACCGATGGCATAGATTTTTCGCATGGTCTAAGCTCTAACCTCCATAAATTTTGCGTAACAACATTGACCCCGGTGGCACGTAGCGCATGGATTTGGGGGTAGCCAGGGCTGTGGGCAGCCAAAAAATTAACAACACATCGACAACAATGAAGCCCAGTAACCAGAAGAAGGGTTCTAGGTTACGGGTGTCATCAAACCAACCGTTGAAGAAACTCAGACCCACTAGGGCTAGCATGGTCACTACCCCCAGGAGAATAGCGAAAATCCACCAGAGACCAACAGTTTTGAGTACGTCTTGGGCCTTGGTAAAACTACCACTGAGGGCTTTGGCAATCCAGAACAGGAGTAGCAGTGCCCCCAGGGCATACACCAGGTAAAGGGTGGGAAATAATATTTCTGCGGCCCATTTGTCCAAGTTCCCCCGAGATAAGCTCAAAGGCAGTCCGCTTCCGCCCAATAGCCATGGCTGGAGCCCAAAAATTACCATGGTGGCGATCGCCACTGTCACCACGAGGGCCACTATCTCCGCAATTTTCATAACCCCTATCCTGACGAACTAATACGTGAAGATTAGCAAAAATTTTGATTAAGTAAGCTAATAGTGGCTGTAGCCGAGACAAAACTTAACAGCGTCCTGGTCATTGGCCACGGCCCCCCGCAATCCTGAAACGAAAAGTAGTAAATTTTGGGTTTTGGCACCGTTAGGATTACCGATGTCCATATCCCAATCCTGCCACACCGCTTGATCCAACTGGCGATCGCCAAGGGTGATGTAAACCAGTTTGCCTTGTCCCTGGGGTAGCTTGTTGCCATCAAAAACAGCCGTTAATAAAAGGCGGGCATCCTCTGCCCCTGGATTTTGAACAATTTCTGCTTTTTTCACTGACACAAAGGGTTCAGAAACGTTGAAAAGATCCGGGGTTAGCTCGCCGCCGGTGAGGGAAACGGTACTTTTAGAAGGAATATTTAACTCCAAAGGAGGCAAAGGGGGGGAAGAATTTTCGCCACAATTAGTTTGTTCGACCATGAGCCAATCCCTTTCCTGGTCTTGGTTGGGCCTTTGTCTATCCACAGAACCAATTTCAATAACGCATTCCTGGATCTCATCATTGAAAGAACTATTGTCCAGGGTGACTGTATCTGCCTGGCCCAGTTCAAAGGCGGAGGCTCGAAAGGCTTTGTTCACATCCAGGGGAAGCCGACGGAATTCCTTCACTAATTCATCCACCGTGTCCTGGGGCCCAGTCATCAAGATGAAAAATGGTCGGCCTTTTTGGTCCACATCTTGGCCAGCGGTATTATAAACAAAGGTGGGATAACTAGCGTTGGCAGAGTAGACATTGCCCCGAAACTGACTACGAACCCCTAAAAGTACGGCCTTGTAGTTAGGATTTTCTTTCAGCTCTTTGCTAATTAACCCGGAAATTTGACCGACGGCGGCATCGTCAGGCTCCAGGTCAGTGAGTAAAATTTTCAGACTACGGGGAGCGGTGGGATTGTCGCTACCCTCTTCACCATTGTCATTTTCTGGAGCTGGATTTGCTCCATTAGTGGTCTCGGTTGCTAATTCATAAAGTTGCCCCAAGGTACTGGAAACACAGGGATAGTCGGCAGTGGGTTGATCGCGACGACAATAAAAGGGCGCTTTACTGGCTGCTAGGAATTGAGCCGCTGAAATAGATTGGGCTTGGTTAATGGTGTCATTGCTCCCCACCCGCCAGTAGGAAGTGGGCAGATTTTTGTTTTGTAGCAGTGTGTGCAAAGAGGCGATCGCCTGGCCGTAGCGACTACCGGGTTGGCTGACAAACCCCACCATGGACTCACTGGCATCCACCCCCACTAGCACATTCAGGTTTTCAAAGGGCCCTGGGGCCTCTTGCTGTTCTGTCCTCCGATCGCCTAGTTGTTCCGTTTCCACACAGGGCAAACCTCCCCTTTGACCACAACCAGCTAACGCCAGAACTAATACCGAGAAGAGAATCCAGCTTTTCACACCAAAACCCAGAAAAACAATAATGGAAATGATTCATCAGAACGAGAGTTCGGCCATTAGCCTAGGGCACTGTTTTGCAAAAATCAAGCGGCTGCGGCTCGCCCTCCATAACTTCAATTCTAGGCGAGAGTTCCTTGGGTGATCCTATCGAGATTCCATGCACTGTGGGCAGCAAGTCAAAGGTTTGCCAGCCTCGCAAAGAGTGTTTTCAAAGCCCCCCATTTAGTTGAGGCTTTTTCTAAACCTTTTTAGTTGAGACAATAATCGGGAATGCAGTTTTGTTTCATATATTCATGGTACTTTTGAATTTGCTCATCACATTGGCCCTGGCTCCAGCCACAGTGGTCCATTAACGTTTGGCAAATGCCGGCCAGAGCACTAAAGCCGTAATCGTCCGTCACCATGGCGATCGCCGTGCGTCGTCGGCAAATATCCACCAAGGTATGGGCCATTTCTGCTTGGACGGCAAAAACCGCCTGAGCCTTAATATCTGGCAAGGAAGGAACAATTCGTTCCCCCAACTCCGGTGCCCCATGCACTAAAGCCAAAACTTCTCCTGCCCTGGCACCGTAAAGACAAAATAAATGTTGAATAGAATGGCGTTCCAGGCGATCGCCGTATTTATCCATGGCAGTTTCCAAGGACAGGGAATAGGCCTCTGCCCCTGGTAAGGGTTGGGTGAGGGTGGGACAGGGAGGAGCAGAGCGTCCCAGCTTGGTATAGACCTTATCCACCATTTCTTCCCCCACCTGACGATAGGTAGTCAATTTACCGCCAATCAGGGAAATTAAATTATTGACTCCGTCCGCACTGTGGTCGTAAAGAATATGATTGCGGGTAATACTGCCTGCCTTTTTACCATCGGTGTAGGGCAGAGGTCGTACCCCGGAATAGGTGAAGCGCACGTCCTGCCTAGTTAACTGGGCTGCCGGCATCACCCGATTAGTTTCCGCAATGAGGTAATCAATCTCGTCATCACTGGCTTTAACCTGATCGAGGGAGCCGTCATAACGGTGGTCGGTGGTGCCAATCAGATATTTACCTAGCCAGGGAATGATGAAATAGGGCCGCTTATCCACAAACGCTTCCACGTATAAAGCGGAAGCCGGAGCGCCAGGGAAGGGATCTACCACAATATGACTACCCTTGGTGCCGCCAATTTTTCTTTCGTTGACAATGGCAACAGGCTCAGAATCCCGACGGGCTAAACCGCAAATCTCATCTACCCAAGGGCCAGCGGTGTTGATAACGATCGCCTGGGTGCTATTAACAGTAAATTTTTCTCCGCTCAGTTGATCTTGACAATGGATGGCGGTAATCAGATTATTTTCCCCTTTCTCCAAACCGGTCACAGCCACATAATTGAGCATCTCAGCCCCCGCCTTTTGGGCCGATAGGGTTACTTCTAAATCCAACCGTTCCGCATACTCCACCTGGCCATCAAAATATTGGGCTCCCCCTTTCAGGCCTTGTTTTTCCGCCGCCCGGAACAACTGCTGGAACTGTTGGGGGCGCAACATCCGGTGGGGAGGGAGGGTTTTATCAAAACTGAGAATGTCATAGAGAATCATGCCCGCTTGGATTTCCCAATAGGCTCGGCTCGACCAGTCATACACCGGAATGGTCAACTGCAGGGGATGTACTAAATGGGGGGCGGTGTGGAGTAGGACTTCCCGCTCCCGCAACGATTCCCGCACCAGGTTAAATTCAAAATATTCTAAGTAGCGCAGACCACCGTGGATTAAGCGGGTGGACCAACTACTAGTGCCACTGGCAAAATCATCCTTTTCGATCAGGAGGGTTTTTAGGCCCCGTAGGGCCCCGTCCCGGGCCGTACCAACCCCGTTAATACCTCCCCCAATCACAATTAGGTCATAGGCCGTATTTTGGATTTCTGGGAAATTACGCATGGCTGGGTAATGCTCCAATGAGGAATAAATCGTGCAATTGAATGGAAAAAAGCCCCCTAAACTTTAACTCTGGGGAATTTTTAGGGGGTTGGGACAATGGTTCTTGGGCTACAAACTGCCGACAACAACCGGCCTTGGCGATCGCCTACATCTGGGGGGGTTCCCCTAGCACCACATCGGCATGGGCTTCCCGCAACAGGTGATTGGCCCATTGTTGAACGTCGTAGCGTTTGATGGCGCTGTACATTCTCCCCATGCGTTTTTTCTGTTCTTCCTTGTCCATGGCCAGGGCCTGGTCAATGGATTCGTCCATACGGCTAGAAGCGTAGGGATTAGTCAGCACCGCATCGGGTAGTTCCACAGCGCAACCGGCAAATTCTGACAAGATCAGGACCCCTTCTTCACCGTTTTTAGCCACCACGTACTCCTTCGCCACTAGGTTCAAACCGTCCCGCAGAGGGGTAATCCAGGCAATGTCTGCGGCACAAAACAGAGCAATTAATTCTTCGTAGGCGAGGGGGGAGGTAAAGAGCATTACCGGCGTCCAGGACAGTTTGGCAAAGCGGCCGTTAATTTTCCCTGCCAGCCGTTCAATTTCGTTTTGGGCGTTGCGGTAAATACGCATCCCTTCCGCTGCTTTAGCCACCGGCACCACCAAGCTAATTTCTCCCTGCAGTTCAGGACGACGTTCCAGTAAACGCTCATAGCACATCAGCATTTCCTTCGTGCCCTTGACGTAATCCACCCGACCGGCGGAAACGATTAGTTTTTTGCCATCCAGATCCCGTTTAATTTCGCTGATTTTTTGTTGCACACTTTCCTTGGCCACGATCGCCCGGATATTGGCCGGATTGGTACCAACAGGAAAAGCATCAAGATTGATTAGGCGATCGCCATAGCGCAACTGGGTGGTGCATTCCGGTTCCGCCAGGGCAGTGCCGTAGGGGGTAAAAGCTTGGTCTACGGGAACTCGTCTGGTGATTTCCACCGGTTTGAGACTGCGGGCCACTGCCACAAAATTTTCCACATAGCGGGGAATGTGAAAACCACAGAGGTCACAAGCCAGCAGACTTTCGACGATCGCCTCCCGCCAGGGCAAAATATTGAAAATATCAACGCTGGGGAAAGGAGTGTGGTGAAAAAAGGCAATCTTGGCGTTGGGTTTGAGCTGACGAATGTAAAGGGGCGCCAGCCAGAGGTTGTAGTCGTGGACCCAAAATAGGGCATCGTCATCGGCATCTTCACAGGCCGCCGTGGCAAACATTTCATTAATTCGTTTGAAATTTTCCCAATCGGAAGAGTCGTAAGTGAACTGCCAGGGGAAGGAGTGGAGAATCGGCCAAAAAGCTTCCTTGGAGGTGATGTGATAGAAATTTTTCACCTGGTCCGCTGTGAGGGGCACCCGGCGCACTGTGCAACGATCGCCGAGGCCCTCAATGGACATTTTCTCTTGGAAATCTTCCTTCTGTTTTGGGGTCACCTGCTTCCAGGCCACCCAGGTACTCTGTTCTGCATCAGCAAAAAAGCTCTTGAGGGTGGGCAAAATCCCGTTGGGACTCTTCTTTTCCCGATATACCGTTTTGCCATTTTCCCTAACTTCATCGTAGGGCTCACGGTGGTAAAGGATCACAAGGGATGAATTCATAAAATCAGCGGTCTCCAAAAGAAAGAATCAAACAAAGTAACTATTGGGCTGGTCTAGTACGGCTAATGTACCCGACTTCCTGGAGCCCAAGTTAATTCCCGCCGGGGCAGTTTAGTACGTTGAATAAAACTTTTCACCGCTAATATCGGTACAGAAAAATTGATTACGTCCTGGGCGAGTCCGCAGACATCGCGTTCCCCCGTGGGGGCAATTACGGCGACGGCTCATAAATCTTTGTTAAAGATTACTTAACCCGTCGGTAAAATGCCGTAACACTAATTACCTTTCCCCCTCGTTCCAGGGGAGAACAGCAGCGGCAAGCCACCAATCTCTGGTTTTTGGAAAGCCGTCCCCGGACTATGGGAAAAGTAGTTACTTGTTAAGTATAGTAACAGAAAAAGCTTTTCTGGCAAGATTTCTGCTTCTGGAGTTGGGAGCATCCTCTGGGAATTTCCCCATTGATTGCGGTAAATTCTATTTTTTTTGTTAACCTTAAAACTATTGCCATGGGCAGGGTGAATTGATTTTTTGTTATTGTTTGATCCCGTTTTCTAGTCTTTTTGACTTCCATTCAGCCAGGATGATTTTTTGCAGTTTTTTTATGGAGTTTTGATAACATTGAGCTTTGCCCCCGGCGATCGCCCCAGGAAAAACAATAAACACTGTGAACTAGTTTGCCCAGGGTCTATCCTAGGATTGCCGGGGATTTCACCCCCTTGGATGGGGAATAACGGTGCTGAACATCCCTTCTCCCCCGACAAATTCGGCTTATTTTGGGCTTATTTTTAAGTATGAAAGAATTAAATCGCATCCATCTTGTTGAAGACGAAACAGAAAAACTAATGAAGTGGGCCCGCACCGTCACCGAATCACCGGAGAACTATTTCCAGGCAGCTCGGGAAGTGGCGAAAAAACTTGGGGCCCATTATCGAGAGGATGGTCTGACCCAGGTGGGCTTTTGGGTGCCTCGGTTAGCGGGGGAAGGGGCTTTTACCGAGAAATTAATTTACCTGGAGGTATTTACTCCCCGGGGGGAGATTGATTTCCAAGCCCCGGAACAAACGGCATCATTCCGGTGGGAGCGCATTGAACTGCCCCAGCAGGGGGAATTTGTCTGGGCTGTGCTATCGGGGATGCGACCCGGCAGAAAGGATCAAGCGGGCTCTTTCTACTGGTTACGCTATTACGACTCAATTTTGTCCAAAACATTGGTGATCAGGGACCCCCTGGCCTATTCCCTGCCCTACGGCATTTTTGCCCCAGCGGAACTGTACGACATGGAAAAGATACAGCGGGAACGGGCGGATTTGGATTACCTACGGCGATCGGCAGCCCTGAACCGATGCCAAGAGCATCCTGAAAATGTTTTTGACCCGGAGCAACTTAAGGCCCAACGGGCGGCGGTGCTCAATCCGGCCATTCCTGTGGATCAGAATTTGCATCCCGATGAAGATAGTGAAGTGGCCATCTGTCGGGTGGGAGCCATGACTAATATTTTGCAAGTCCACATCAACACCGCTTCTCCGGAAGGCACCTTGGCGGGGCTGACCAAAATTTACCAACGGTTGGGGGAAAAAATACTCCGGGAAGAACCCCTCAATGATGCCGAATATAACTATTTGGGTTACGACGCTATCCAACTGTTACCCATTGAACCCACCATCGAATATCGCCTGGAGGATTTTAACCAAGACCACGAATTTTTTGCGATCGCTGGGGAGGAGATTGAGGAAATAGAGGTGGAGGAAGGGGCAGAAGTGGGAGTAGTGGTGGAAGAAAAAATTAAAGTCACCCTGCGTAAACCCAATACCCAAAATTGGGGCTACGATGTGCCGATCCTCGGTTCTGGAGCCACTAATCCAGCGGTGTTGGGCACTTTACGCCCGGATGAATTGGTGGATTTCATTGCCACGTTACACAATTTTCCCGGTGGCCCCATCCAGGTAATTTACGATTTGGTCTATGGCCATGCCGATAACCAGGCGTTGGAATTACTCAATCGGCAATACTTCAAAGGGCCCAACATGTATGGCCAGGATTTAAACCACCAGTTGCCCATGGTGCGGGCAATTTTACTGGAAATGCAACGGCGTAAAATTAACACCGGGGCGGACGGTATTCGGGTGGACGGGGGCCAAGATTTTCGCTTTTTCAATCCCCTCACCGGGCGGGTGGAACAGGACGATGCCTATTTGTTGGCCATGAGTGACGTGGTGCAGGAAATTCAAGGCTGTAAACGGTTGCTATTCACCATTTTTGAAGATGGTCGCCCCTGGCCCGAGGAAGGTTGGGAGGAAAAATCCACCTACCGAGAGTTAATCGAATTGCGGCCGGAATCCTACCAGTGGGGACCGCTGATTTTTGCCCATAACACTCCCTCCCTCAAGGGTTTTTGGCAGCGGAAATGGGAACGGGTTTGTGAGGTGATGTACAAAGGCGATCGATGGATCACCGGCTGTGGCAACCACGACACCGTGCGCCGGGGCAACCAGATTGACCACCACCAAGCGGAAATTAACTGGAATTTGGGCAAAACCTTGCCGGAAGTATTGCACAATGCCTACGACAATCCCGCGACGTTGCTGTGGGTATATGGTTTTTGTCCGGGGCTACCGATGGACTTTTTGAATGCGATGATGCACAGTCCCTGGGGCTTTTTCCGCAACACCGATGAACGTTACGGCGTCAAAGTAGCCTTTGAAGAGGCGGGATTTTTGGACTGGCAAATTTCCCCGGAGTTATACCAACATCCCCAGTTATTTCCCCAACTGAAGGCTTTGGGCTTTGGCAATTTGGAACTGTTGCAACGCTTCATGAAGGCGGTGGCCGATGCCATGATTAAAAAAGATTTTCACCTAGAAGCGGTGGCCAAAGCCTGTCGCCATTGCTTGGGCTATGACCCGGAGGAAGATGGGGAAGCGGCGGCCTGTGATTTGGAACTACTCAGTCAGTTTAGGCATGCTGAGCAACCGGAATTTGTCACCCGTTTGGATGTGCCCAAGTTGAAAAAATTTGCCCGGGCGTTTATGGAGGACGGCCATGAAGCCTGTCGTGTGTCCTATTACCTGGACCAGGTGGACCCAGAAAAAAGTCGTTTTAACCTGACATTACGCAATTATCGACGACAGAATCCTTGGTTACATCACAACCTCCAGGACGGCGATCGATTTAACCGCGTCCATGACAATGGCCACACTCTTTTTTATGGCCTCAGGACTAACCCGGCCACAGCCCACAGTGATGAGCCTGACCGGGTGGTGATGGTAACCCATATGGAGGGAGAGCCGGCGATTGTTACCTTGGGGGATTGGTTGCAACTGGATTTGCAGGAATGGGAAGTGGCGATCGCCACCCCGGGGGTGAATGTGGCTTCCACCGCGGATTCATTGCGGGCGTTTGAGTTGCGAGACGGCCAGGGTTTGATTTTACGTAACAGTCGTTTCAAGGGGGAATCCTAGGACCCATCGAGGCAGAGATTTGATGATTAATTTTTCGGAGGTTACTGTCTATGACAGCCAAGCAAGATCAGTATGTAATGGCCCTGGATTTGGGCACCACGGGTAATCGAGCCATTCTGTTTGATTACGAGGGCAACATTGCGGCCCAAGCTTACAAGGAATTAACCCAGTCCTATCCCAAGGCCGGTTGGGTGGAACATGATGCCCTGGAAATCTGGCGGGATACTAAAACTGCCATGCAGGAGGTGGTGCAAAAAACCGCTATCCAACCGCAACAAATTGTGGCGATCGGCCTCACAGTGCAACGGGAAACCTGTTTGCTCTGGGATAAAACCACCGGGCAACCCCTCCACCCGGCGATCGTTTGGCAGGACCGGCGCACCGCCCATTTTTGCCGGGCCTTGGAAGCCAAGGGGTATGTGGAGGAAATTTATGACCGCACCGGCCTCGTGTTGGATGCTTATTTTTCCGCCACCAAGCTCCATTGGTTATTGGATTGGGTCAAACATAACCGAGATATTGATCCGGCTAATCTGTTGGCGGGCACTATTGATAGTTGGGCCCTCTGGAACCTAACTGGGGGTAAAGTCCACCGCACGGACCACAGTAACGCCAGCCGCACCATGGTGCTCAATTTGGATAGCCTTACCTGGGATGAAAAACTGTTGGATCTGTTCGCCATTCCCGGTCAGATTATGCCAGAAGTGCAACCCAGCTTGGGTCATTTCGGGGTGACGGATCCGGCCATTTTGGGAGTAGAAATTCCCGTCACTGCGATTTTTGGTGACCAACAGGCGGCCCTCTATGCCCACGGTTGCGATCGCCCGGGTTTACTGAAATGTACCTACGGCACGGGGGCTTTTTTGGTGGCTAATACGGGGGCAAAAGTTACCCGTTCCCAGCATCGCCTACTGTCCACCGTAGCCTGGACCCAAACTAACTCCGACCAGAGCTTAAAAACTGACTATGCCCTGGAAGGCAGTATGTTCACCGCTGGCTCCTGTGTGCAATGGCTACGGGACAAATTGGGGCTGATCGACTCGGCGGCGGCCAGTGAAACCCTGGCCCGCAGTGTGGACAGTAATGGCGGTGTTTATTTTGTGCCGGCCCTGAGTGGTTTGGGAGCCCCCCATTGGGACATGAATGCCTGTGGCGCTTTTTTAGGCCTCACCGGCGGCGTCACCAAGGCCCATCTGGTGCGGTCCGTGCTGGAGGCGATCGCCTTCCAAGCTAGGGAGGTGGTGGAGGCCATCAACCAAGATAGCCCTGCGGCCATTCAACAACTCAAAGTGGACGGGGGAGCCTGTAACAATGACTTTTTGATGCAATGCCAAGCGGACGTTTTGGGCATTCCAGTGGAGCGTCCAATGGTGTTGGATGCCACTGCCCAGGGAGCCGCCTTTGGGGCTGGGTTAACGGTGGGTTTTTGGCAGGATTACCGCGCCCTAGTGGAAAACCGGGCCATTAACCGGGTATTTGAGCCGGGGGAAGGAGCCGCCAATGCCCAGGCTAATTTTGCCGTTTGGCAGGAGGCCGTTGGTCGGGCAAAAAATTGGGCCGAGTCGGCGGCGGAGTAGGTTTTTCTGGCCCCCTAACTGCGGCAAGATAGGCTTAATTCATTGTCCATTTCTGCCCATGCCCATTCAGGAAGGTGTACCCATTGCCCAGTGACATTGCCTCTATCACCAGCACCCAAAACCCCCTGGTCAAACAATTGCGGCAACTGCACCAAACCAAGGGACGCAAACAACAGGGCCAGCTTCTTTTGGAAGGTACCCATTTGCTAGAAGTGGCCCTAGCCGAGGGAAAGCGTTTCAACCAGGGCTGTTTTACGGAGACTTGGCAACGGAAAAATCCCGCCCTAGCCGATCGCCTAGTGGCCCAATCCGCCTACAGTTATTTGGTCAGTGGGGAAGTTTTAGCCAAAATGGCCAGCACCGTTAACCCCGACGGCGTGGTAGCAACCTTGGCCATGGATCAGTTTTGGCGATCGCCTCCCCCCAGGCCTCAATTGGGCTTGGTGCTGGAGCGGTTACAGGATCCGGGTAACCTGGGTACCATTCTCAGAACCGCCGCCGCCACCGGAGTAGAAGGCATTTGGTTAACCGACGACTGCGTTGATCCCACTAGTCCCAAAGTGTTGCGCTCATCCGCCGGCAGTAGTTTGCTTTTGCCCCAACAACAACAGGAATCCCTACTGCCAGTGTTGGAAAAATTCCAAGCCCAGGGACTGCAACTGATTGCCACCGTACCCCAGGGACAACAAACCCTCTGGGAAATTGATTTTCAGCGCCCCACCATAGTAATTTTTGGCAGTGAGGGCCAAGGGCTCAGCGCTCCAGTACTTGAACTAACTACCCAGCAAGTGGCCATTCCCCAGGCCCCGGCAGTGGAATCCCTCAACGTGGCGATCGCCGTTGGGGTAATGCTATACGAAGCCCGCCGTCAACAATGGTCGGCGTCAACACCAAAGTAAGTTCGGTTCTTTGCCCTCCGGTTCTTTCCCGAAATTGTTAGAGTATGGTTATCCCATCGGGATCAATCCCAAATCAAGTTCCATTACTAGAAGAGGAGATCCGTCGTGACCCATGAACCCCAACGTCCCCAACCGCTGTTTGCCGGCAATGAAACGGCAGGCAAAGATAGTTTGTGGACATACGTTCAAGAGTTGAGCCCCGAAACCATTGCCCAACTATCCCGACCCGATTCCCAAGAAGTGTTTCAGGTGATGGAACGGAATATTATTGGCCTATTGGGCAATCTGCCCCCGGATCATTTTGGGGTGACCATCAGCACCAGCCGGGAGAATCTGGGCCGTCTTTTAGCTTCCGCCATGATGAGTGGTTATTTTCTCCGTAATGCTGAGCAACGGTTGGGCTTTGAACAAGCTTTTAAAAGCACCGGCAACAACGGTGAAAATGCATAATATTGATGCTGAGTTTTATAGGGTCGGATCTGTCCGACTCAGAGCCTCCACAGGTAACCCAAAATTTACCTCTAAATCAACCCACTAAAGCCCTTGCAGTACTGGGAAGATTTTCTTCTAGTTTCCTTGCCAAGTTTTAAGGGCAGAAGGTACAACAATCTCCACATCCTTCGCGGAAACTACTTTTCTCCGGCTAGGCTTCCTGCTTAATAAACTAAGGGCCAACCATGGTCAAGTTCCCAACCTAATTTCTGGCCGGCTAGGGACGGTGAAGAGGGGTTTATACACTAATTAAATGAGCCTCGCCGCGGCAGCCTTGGCCTGGGTAGCAGCACCAGGGTGACGACGCATCATTGCTACTACGATTGACCCTTCCATTAATAGTAAAAGTTGCTCCGCCACCGCCTCCGGATGGGGAATTTCGGCTTCATAGACCAGTTGCAGAATATATTCGTAAATTGCTTGCTGGTGCTTGAGCGCGACCTGATAGCCAGGATGTTCAGGCTCCACCAGCTCCACCGATGAATTAATAAAAGCACAGCCACGAAAATCAGGTTGAGAAAACCATTCTTCCAGGGCATCAAACATGGCCAAAAGGCGATCAGTAGGTGTGGTTGCCCGTTTTTCCACCGTTTTCTGAAACCATCGCCGCCAGCTAGTATCACGCTCCTCTAACCAAGCAGCAATCAAGCTGTCTTTGGACTTAAAGTGGTTGTACAGCGACATTTTCGCTACGCCCGACTCGGCGATGATGCGATCAACACCAACTTTCTGCACCCCCTCTTGATAAAACAACGTGGATGCCGCTTGCATGATGCGGTCACGTGCAGATGGCTTGGAAGATGATTTGGTATTGGGCATATTGGCATAAATTTATACAGACTAGTCTACATAATATCATTTTTGCTTCAGATTTGTATGTAATTGAGCCTTTGTCAACGGGACTGATTTTGATACAGCGCTTGCTATGGGGTCATTTCCACCGATAGGGCGATCGCCTCCAGCCAACTTGACTAGCTCATTCTGACTCCGAAAATTACCCGCCGCTTCTGAACTAAAAGCACTGTCATCCTTAACCCATGAAATGATGACATTAGTCGGTTGACAATATACAGACCTGTCTGTAGTCTAAATATAGACAGACCTTTCTACATTACTTCGAGGAAGTCTCCTATGACCAAGCTCACAACATCCGCAAATCCTGCCGTTGACACCGTTGAAAACATGCCGCCACTGCCGCCCTTCACCCTGGAAACGGCAAAAGCAAAAGTACAAGCCGCGGAAGATGCCTGGAATAGCCGCAATCCCGACAAAGTGGTCCTGGCTTACACCGTTGATTCGGAATGGCGCAATCGCTCGGAATTTATTAAAGGTCGTAACCAGATTCGCGAGTTTCTGACTCGCAAATGGAATGCCGAGTTGGACTATCGCCTCAAGAAAACCCTATGGAGCTTCACCGAAAACCGTATCTCCGTCAAGTTTGAGTACGAGTACCACACCGACTCGGGCCAGTGGTATCGGGCCTATGGCAACGAAAATTGGGAATTTGCCCCCAACGGTCAAATGCAGCGCCGCGAAGCCAGCATCAACGACGTGCCCATCCAAGAGTCTGATCGCAAATTTCGCTGGGAAAGGTAAACCATCCCATAGTTCTAAATCCAAGTTGAGAGGACTGCCATGTTAACTAATTTCAAAATGGACAAATTCCTCCCCTGCGATGGTCTGCATACTCTGCCGCTCCAGATGGGTGCAGAACGAGAGAGCCTCCCCATGGAATGCCGTCTCGACCTTCCTCAGATCTCACGCCCATCCTGGAACTGTCGGCATGACCAATTATCCCCAAAACCCGCCAAATTGAATATTCCGCATCGACTAACTTGCCTCGATTACTAACTCCCATTGATTACTTGACCTTAAGGAAATTGATCCATGATTGACCTGTATACCTACACCACTCCCAATGGCCGCAAGCCTGCCATTCTGCTCGAAGAACTTGCACTACCCTACACCATTCACAAAATTGACATTGGCAAAGGTGACCAGTTCACCTCCGAATTTAAGGCCATCAATCCCAATAGTAAGATTCCTGCCATTGGCGATCGTGACAACAATCTCACCGTTTTTGAATCCGGTGCCATCCTGATTTATCTGGCTGAAAAGGCCGGAAAGCTTCTACCCACTGACGCAGAAAAGCGGGTCAAGGTAATGGAGTGGTTGATGTTCCAGATGGCGAGTGTGGGACCCATGTTTGGTCAGCTCGGCCACTTCCGTAATGGGGCTCCCAAGGAGATTACCTATGCAGTTAAACGTTATCAACGGGAGACTCTGCGACTGCTCGATGTGCTCGATCGCCAGCTTGAGAATCATCCCTACATTGCAGGGGGTTACTCCATTGCTGACATTGCCACATTTCCCTGGGTGGCTGCGGCCCAGACCCCTTACCTGGGCATTTCCATGGGAGCGTTTCCTCATATTGACCGCTGGGTTGAGACAATGCAGCAACGTCCTGCGGTACAAATCGGTATGAATATTCTCCAACCCGGATTTAAGAGTAGCTTCGGCACGCTGGCCGTTCCCGACTCGACATTGCAACTGATTGCAGTGTAACTATCTGCAGGATTTGGCACTCTCTTGCAATTGGTAGTACAAATTCAGATTTACCAGACGAATTAACCCTAATTATCCAGCTAAACACTTTAGGAGTTTTCCACCATGGCCCTACCCAATCCCGGCATGACCATTGATGCCGAAAGAACTGCGATTGTTATCATCGACCCCCAAAACGACTTCCTCAGCCCTAGCGGCGTGGCCTGGGGTGTCGTGGGCGAAAGCGTCACTGAAAACAATACTGTCGCCAATATCGAAGCTTTGATGAAAGCCGGTAAAGCCTACGATCTGCCCCTGTTTATCTCACCGCACTACTATTTTCCTGCGGATCATCGCTGGAAGTTTGAAGGCGCTCTCGAAAATCTCATGCACAGTATTGGTATGTTTGATCGCCCTGGTCCGTTGCAACTAGAGGGGCTGGAGGGCTCCGGTGCGGACTGGCTAGACATTTACAAGCCCTATATCGAAGACGGCAAAACGGTGATTTGCAGTCCTCACAAGGTCTATGGTCCCGAAAATAACGACTTGATTCTGCAACTGCGTAAGCAGAGGATCGACAAAGTCATTCTCGGCGGCATGTCGTCCAACCTCTGTGTGGAATCGCACCTGCGAGAGCTGCTGGAGCAAGGCTTTGAAGTCGCCGTGGTAAAGGACGCCACCGCTGGCGCGAAAGTCCCCGAGGGTGACGGGTATGCCTCGGCGCTGGTGAACTATCGGATGTTGGCCAACACAGTCTGGTCTACTCAAGAGGCGCTACAGGTTCTAGAACAAAGCCTGCCTAGCTTGCAGCCTGCGTGAAGAACTGCCAGTCATAGGGGGTGAGTACCATAACGTGCCCCTCCGCATTGCTAGAAATCTGGTTTCTTTATCAGTTTATGACCGAGAGTCTACGACCGAGTTTTGGCTCTCCTCAGAAGAAAAACCGGATTTCTGTAATCAGCTTAGCCACTATTTGAGGACACCCATCATGACAACGATTTTGCAAATTGATGCCAGTGCTCGCGTCACCCGTTCTCTGAGTCGCGGACTGACCACCGCGTTTGCCGAACACTGGCAAAAGGTCCGTCCCGACGACACCTGGATCACACGAGATGTGGGGCTTAATCCCCCCTCCGCCATTAGTGAGAACTGGATTGCCGCCGCGTTTAAACCCGTCGATCAACGCACCTTCGAACAGGTCACCGCCCTACGAGAATCCGACGAACTACTGGCAGAGTTAGAGTCCGCCGATGTTATCGTCATCGGTACCCCGATGTACAACTACGGCATGCCGTCGGCGCTCAAAGCCTGGATTGATCAGGTGATTCGCATCGGACGTACCTTTTCTTTCGATCTAGCACGGGGAGAGCAACCGATTGAGCCTATTCAAACTGGCAAAATTCTGGTCATCTTGACTGCCTCTGGCGAGGGGGGCTTTGAATTTGGCGGCGTACACGGGGCACAGAATCACCTGGATACAGCCATCATCACCGCTTCCCGCTTACTGGGGGTGAGCGAACACCACGTCATTCGCATTGAATATCAGGAGTTTGGCGACGATCGCCACCAGCAGTCCAAAGCGGCAGCCTATGCGGCCATTCCTCAACTGGTGGAACAGCTCAGCCAAAAGGTAAGCACCTCTGCCGTCGTCGTGTAACCCTCCCATCGGCCTGTCTATTCAGGCTACCCACCAAGGACTTGACCCCACATCCATCTTGCTTCGACTGACCTTTTATCCCTACGAGGAATTTAATCATGGCACTTACCCAAGGCACCCATCACATCGGTCTAACTGTTCCCGACATCAAAGCCACCCGCGATTTCTTCGTGAATGTATTGGAATTTCAGCTAGTCGGTGAAGTACCCAATTATCCCGCTTACTTTGTCTCTGACGGCATCAGCTTATTGACGCTCTGGCAGGCAGTAGAACCGGATCATGCCATTCCCTTTAATCGAAAAACCAATATAGGCCTGCATCACTTTGCCTTCAAAGTAGACGGCGTCGAAACTCTCAAAGCCATTTACGAAAAGCTCAAAAATGTCCCAGGCGTAGAGATTGAATTCGCGCCGGAACTGTTGGGAGATGGCCCCACTCAGCACATGATGTTCGCCATTCCCGGTGGCATTCGCATGGAGTTGACTGCTCCCGCCCGCTGACCTAATGCTGAGAGTACCTACGTTGGAATAGACGGACCTACGCACCATTGGGAAGTCTATCCAGCGTGACATTTTATATTTGGGTATATTGCAGAGTTCAATATTGCTTCTTACTGACAAACATCACTTTCAAAATTTGGGGAACCGACATCATGGCCATTCCTGGTTGGCAACGGGCAGATTCTCCCTTTCATAGTGGGGAAAGGGCAATTCAAAAACGGTTGGGTGCCTTAGACCAAATGGATAATTTCGGCCGACGGATTATTCGCGAATTTTTGCCCGACCAGCATCGCCAATTCTACTCCCAACTTTCCTACTTTCTGGTCGGTACAGTAGATACTGGGGGGAATCCGTGGGCATCCATCCTGGTGGGTGAACCTGGCTTTATCTCAACGCCAAATGACCGCACTCTTCACATCGCCGCTCAGCCTCTCTATGGCGATCCGCTTACTAAGACGCTGAAAGTTGGTATTGATATTGGCTTTCTCGGGATTGAATTGCATACTCGTCGCCGCAACCGCGTTAATGGCATGGTCAGCAATATTGGGCCCGATGGCTTTGAGGTGCAAGTGAGTCAAACCTTTGGCAACTGTCCCAAATATATCCAGGCGCGACAGTTCAATTTAGTTACATTTGACCCGGCTGTGGCCAAACCCCTGCATACCTTCACCACCTTGGGAGAAGCTGAACGTCAGGGGATTTTGGCTGCCGATACCTTCTTTATCGCCACCGCTTATCTGGACGATGCTGCCGGAGTCGCCAAAGGTGTCGATGTCTCTCACCGGGGCGGCAAACCAGGCTTTGTGCGCATCGACGGTGATACCCTCACTGTGCCCGACTTTGCTGGCAACTGCCACTTCAACACCTTTGGCAACATTGAGGTTAACCCTAGGGCTGGCCTACTATTTATTGACTTTGAGCGTGGCAATTTGCTTTATCTCACAGGCAGAGCTGAGGTGATTTGGGACGGGGACCCGGAAATTGAAGCCTATGCAGGCGCTGGGCGGCTGTTCAAATTTCATCTTACCCAGGGCATCCAGGTAGATAGTGGCTTGCCCTTAGCTTGGTCTCAGCCGGAGTATTCTCGCTTTTTAGAGCACACAGGTTCTTGGTAAACCATTTGTCCAAACCTATGGTGGGCTGCCCAATTAAAGTTGCAACCTTAGCCAAAAGTCGGTTCCGCCACAGTTTGCCTTGTCCCCTGGAGTAAGGCTTGGTAACTGGGCAGGGGATGGAGGTCAACAAAAGCCGATTCCCCTTCAATCAAGCTTAGGTAGCTAGCGGGGTACCATTGTAAAACTTTTCCCAGGGCGTAAACTGCATCTTCGTAATTTTTTTGCAGTACTTGGCAAAGGGCAATTTCATACCAGCTATAGTCGTCATCCACTTCCACATCCAAAGCCCGGTGATAACAGGCGATCGCCTTTCCATAGCGGTAGAGTTTTTGCCACAGTTCCCCTTGTCGAAACCAGGCCCAGTAATCATTGGGACGAATTTCTACCGATTTTTTATAGCATTGCAAAGCTTCGGCATAATGACCCCAACGGCGAAAACAGTCCGCCAGCCGGTACCAAGACCAAAAATCGTCCTGGCGAATGGTTAATGTCTGCCGAAAATTGGCGATCGCCGCTTCGTATTGGCCGGAGAGTCGGTAGGATTCCCCGAGGCGATAGGTGGCCCAATAATCTTTGGGCAAATGGGCTAAAGCCCTTTGGAAGCAAGGAATGGCACGGGTAAAGTCATCAATTTCGTTGAGGTACACACAACCCTGGTCGTACCAAGCCCAGTAGTTTTCCGGTTGGATTTGGCAAGCATTGCCATAGCTTTCCGCTGCATCCCCGTAGCGGCCCAGATGTTCTAGGGTAATGCCCCGTTTATACCAAGCCCAATAATCCCCGGGATAATATTCCAAGGCCCGCTCGTAACTGAGGAGGGCATCGTTGTATTTGCCCTGTTGCCAGAGGGTATTGCCCTGTTGGTACCAGCCTTTGTAACTGTCGGGGCGGCACTCCAGGGGGTTAAAAATAGTAGTGCGAGATGAGTGGGAAGGCATGGGAACACGACCAAGGGAAATGGCAACCGTACACCAGTGGGAAAAAACGTCGGGCCGGCGGCCAACTGAAGAGACTTACCGCCATGTTTAATTCATATACCAGAATTGTACAAACTTCCGGGGCGATCGCCGGATTTATCTGCTGCCCTTGTCAGGATTAGATCACATTACTTAATTAACCAGCCACATACTTCTCCCAAAGTTAAATCAACGGCCTGGGCAAAGCTTGGTGTCAGTAACTTTGATTCTATCTCGTCGAAAATTTCTGGCGATCGGTCGGGTTGATAAACAAAGATAGATTGTTCTGTTACAACCCATTCTAACCTCTTTACCAAGTGCTCAAACATTTATCAAAATTTCCCCTCATTGTATTTTTTTGTAAAGATCAATAATTATCTCTATCACCTCGGCAATAGTGAGGTTATCGGTGACAATTTCCACCGCATCCACCGCCTTTTGCAAAGGGGCGATCGCCCTAGTGCTGTCGAGGTGATCCCGTTGGGCAATTTCCGCTTCCAATTGGGCCAGATCCACGGCTTGATTCCCCTGGGCTTGGAAGTCTTTGAGGCGACGGCGGGCCCGTTCCTGCACTGAAGCGGTGAGGAAAATTTTCAATTCCGCATGGGGGAAAACCTGGGTGCCAATGTCTCGACCTTCCGCCACAATGCCTCCTTGATCGCCATATTGTCTTTGTAGTTTTAGCAACTTAGCTCGAACGGATCCTTGGGCGGCAATGGTGGAAACCAACTGGGTCACCGCTGGGGTGCGAATGGCATCACTGACATCTTGCCCATTAACTTTAACGCCAGTCAATTGGGGAGCAGGCCGGGGTATTAGTTCAATCTCCGCATCACTGGTCAGTTCCGCCACCGTTGGTTCATCTTGGGGATTAATCTGTCGGTCTAAAATCAGCCAAGCTAAGGCCCGGTACATGGCTCCGGTGTCCAAATAGGTCAGACCTAAACGGTCGGCCACCTGCCTAGTAACAGTGGATTTCCCGGCTCCGGCGGGGCCATCAATGGCAATAATGGGCGGTTGATGATTCAGCACAAGGTTATCAATTAAGCGGGTACTCCCCACATGGGCGGCGATCGCCATTAAAACAGGAATTTGGTCAGGGATTGTTTCCGCAATGGGTTGGAGGGTATCTCTCTGGACTAATTCTAGGTATTGGAGTTTTACTGCGGGTTCCGTCGCTAAAATGTCCTGAGCAATGGTCAATAGAGAAGATACTTGGCGATCGCCTTGGTGATATTGTTCTTGGGCGGCTTGCAAACTGCGGTAAAGCACTGCGGCCTGTTGTTTTTCCTGATCGCTCAAATATTGATTGCGGGAACTCATGGCCAAACCCGATGCCTCCCGTACTGTGGCACAACTGCGGATAGTCACAGTTAAGTTTAAGTCTTGCACTAACCGACGAACGATGGCCAATTGTTGGGCATCTTTTTCGCCGAAATAGGCCACATCGGGACAAACAATGGTGAACAGTTTGGTGACAATGGTGGCCACCCCCTGGAAATGCCCAGGACGATGGGCACCACATAAAACCTCAGTCATGGCTGGGGGAGGCAGTACGGTGGTCTGATCAACCTTGGAATTAAGCTCCAAATCCGTCACCGTCGGAGCAAAAATGACCGCCACTCCCAAAGATTCCGCCCATTGGCGATCGCCGTCAAAGTCCCGGGGATATTGTGCCCAATCTTCGCCTGGGCCAAATTGGAGGGGATTAATAAAAATGGACAACACAACTAAATTCATTTCCGCCACCGCCCGTTTCAGTAAACTACCATGGCCAGCGTGGAGGGCTCCCATGGTGGGTACTAAGCCCACGGTTTTACCCCGACCCGCTTGACGGAGATGGGTTTGTAACCCTGCTATTGTCCGAAAAACCTGCACCATTATTTCCTTACTATCCGTTGGATGGTTTGCAAACGATAGGAGTCATTGAGACCTAACCATGGCCGGAGTGTTGACCCCTATCCCAGGCAAATTGCCCCGCCGTCCTAGGCTCCCTGCCGCAAGTCTTCAATGATACAATGGGAGGCTGGAATTCCATCAACGGCGATCGCATGAAAAGACTCATCGAGGGACTGCAAAAATTTCAGGAGGGTTATTTTAGTTCCCACCGTGACCTCTTTGAGCAACTTTCCCATGGCCAACATCCCCGCATCCTCTTCATTTGTTGTTCCGACTCCCGGGTAGATCCCAACCTAATTACCCAATCGGAAGTGGGGGATTTATTCGTCATCCGTAATGCTGGCAACATTATTCCCCCCTACGGAGCGGCCAACGGTGGGGAAGGGGCCGCCATGGAATACGCCCTGGTAGCCTTGGGAATCAATCAAATCATTGTTTGTGGCCATTCCCATTGTGGAGCAATGAAGGGTCTGCTCAAACTTAATTCCCTCCAGGAAAAAATGCCGCTGGTGTACGACTGGCTCAAGCATACAGAAGCTACCCGGCGCCTGGTATTGGATAACTATGAGCATCTGGAAGGGGAAGAACTGGTCGAAATTATGGTGGCGGAAAATATTCTTACCCAGTTAAAAAATCTCCAAACGTACCCCGCCGTCCATTCCCTTTTGCACAAGGGTAATTTATCCCTCCATGGCTGGATTTACCGCATTGAAAGCGGACAGGTGTTGGCCTACGATGGGGTACTCCATGATTTTGTTGCCCCCCAGAGCCGTCTTTCCTATCTAGAGCCAGAATTCAATTTACATCCCAATTGTCCGTTAACTTCCTACAATTCTTTTAAAGTTCCCGGTAGTCAGCCCCCGGGGGCTAAGCCCTCCCCCCAACCCTCCCAGGGAAAACTTTCTGCCTTACCGGGGTTTAGCCATTTACCAATGGAACAGGCGGAGCGGATTTATCGGGGTTCCCGTTAATCTAGTTAAGGAGCTGGGCATAACTAGACATAAATACGGGGAAAATTTCTAAAAACGCTAAATGAATGCTTTAGGTAGGAACTGACTGGGTGCTAAATTCACTGATTGCTGACTTCCGAATTATTTTTGAGCGAGATCCCGCCGCTCGCAATTGGTTGGAGGTGCTTTTTTGTTACCCCGGTTTACAAGCCCTGGTTGTTCACCGTTTTTCCCACCGTCTTTATACTTTGGGACTACCGTTTTTCCCCCGGTTAATGTCCCAATTTGCTCGATTTTTCACTGGCATTGAGATCCATCCTGGGGCCCAGATTGGCCAAGGGGTTTTCATTGACCATGGCATGGGGGTAGTGATTGGAGAAACAGCCATCATTGGGGATTATGCTTTGATCTACCAGGGGGTCACCCTGGGGGGAACGGGCAAGGAAACCGGTAAACGTCATCCCACCCTAGGGGAAAACGTGGTGGTGGGGGCCGGGGCCAAGGTGTTGGGCAATATTTTGATTGGCGACAATGCCCGTATTGGGGCCGGTTCGGTGGTGTTGCGGGATGTGCCGGCGGATTTTACCGTGGTGGGGGTGCCAGGGCGCATGGTTCATCCCTCGGGGGAAAAGGTTAATCCCTTGGAGCATGGCAAGCTACCGGACTCGGAAGGTAAGGTAATTCGGCTTTTGTTGGAACGTATTGAACTGCTGGAGCAAGAGGTCAAAACCTTACAAAAACAGCAGTCAGAACAGGACTGGGAAGGGGATTATCGTTCTTGCTCGGAAACTGGCCGAGAACCGGTTTTATGTCGTTTAGGCGATCGGGAAATTGAGGAATTTTTGGGGGGCACCCTTTAATCTTGCCCCGGTAACTGCAACAGCGATGGAATGAGAGGAGGTTTGAAAAGCCTCAATTTTTGGCCGGATGTTTTTTCCTGTTTAATCAAATCTTTCTAATTGCCTTAAGATGTGAACGCAAGGCCGTCCTCAAGGGCGGGGTTTCAGACCCATTTTTTCGATGAATAACCAACAACTTTGGCAACGTTATCAAGACTGGCTTTATTACCATGGTGGCCTCGATTTTTACCTGGATGTGAGCCGCATGGGGTTTAGTGATGCTTTGGTAGAAGATTTGCAACCCAAGTTTGCCAAAGCTTTTCAAGATATGGTGGCCCTGGAAAAAGGGGCGATCGCCAATCCGGATGAACAACGCATGGTGGGGCATTACTGGCTACGCAATCCGGCCCTGGCCCCCAACGATGCTATCCGGGCTGAAATTACCGAACCCCTACAGCAAATTAAAGCCTTTGCCGCTGCTGTTCACCAAGGGACGGTTAAACCTCCCACTGTCCCCAAATTCACCGACCTGTTGGCGATCGGCATTGGTGGTTCAGCCCTAGGGCCTCAGTTTGTGGCCCAGGCCCTAGCCCCGGATTTCCCGCCCTTGGCCATTCACTTCATCGATAACTCCGACCCAGACGGTATTGACCGGGTGCTGAACTGTTTAAAGGCCCAAGACAAACTGAAAAGTACCTTAGTAATCACCACTAGTAAATCCGGTGGCACCCCTGAACCCCGCAATGGCTTGGCGGAAACTAAAGCAGTATTTGAAGCCCAGGGCTTGCATTTTGCCGATTATGCTGTGGCGGTGACTATGCCTGGCAGTAAACTTTCCCAGCAGGCCCAGACAGAACAATGGTTACAAGCTTTTCCCATGCAGGATTGGGTGGGGGGCAGAACCTCTGAGTTATCGGCGGTGGGCCTATTACCGGCGGCCCTCCAGGGGATTGATATTCAGGCCATGCTCGATGGGGCTAAAACCATGGATGAAGCCACTAGGGTGAGGGAATTAAAACAAAATCCGGCGGCCCTATTGGCTTTGGCTTGGTACTACGCTGGGGATGGGCAAGGGAAAAAAGATATGGTGATTCTGCCCTACAAAGACAGGCTGTTGTTGTTTAGCCGTTATTTACAGCAGTTGGTGATGGAATCCCTGGGTAAGGAACGGGATTTGGATGGCAAGGTGGTGCACCAGGGTATTGCAGTCTATGGCAATAAGGGCTCCACGGATCAACATGCCTACGTCCAGCAGTTGCGGGATGGGGTGCCCAACTTTTTTGCTACTTTTATTGAGGTATTGCACGATCGCCAAGGGCCATCCATAGAGTTGGAGCCGGGGGTAACCAGTGGGGATTATTTATCAGGATTTTTGCAGGGCACCAGGCAAGCCTTGTTTGAAAATCAACGGGACTCCATTACCGTCACCATTCCCCAGGTGGATGCCACCAGTATTGGAGCTTTGATTGCTCTGTATGAACGGGCGGTGAGTTTCTATGGTTCCCTGGTGAACGTTAACGCCTACCATCAACCAGGGGTGGAAGCGGGCAAAAAAGCGGCCGCCTCCATTTTGGAATTGCAAAAAGCGATTCTCTCCACTTTGCAGACAGAATCGGGGCCCATTGCCCTAGAAGCTTTGGCCACCAAAGTACAGGCTCCGGAGCAGGTGGAAACGGTGTATAAAATCGTCCGCCATCTGGCTGCCAATGACCGGGGGGTAGTGCTCCACGGCGATCGCCAATTTCCCCAACGGTTGCAAATCCAGTGGCAGAGTTAAGGCAGATTAATCTTCAATTGTTAGTTGCAGACCAGGTAATCATGGCTTACTTCAGAAGCAATTCGGTTCCTGGTCAATGGCAACGTGCTATAAAAAGAAAAGTTTGTTTACCTGAGTATTAATTCCTAGGCAAGGCAAACCTTGGCCGCTTCATAGCCCATGAATCCTTAAACAAAAATCTACCCGACCTTCCATTTGGAGATAAACCTTTATAAATGACTGCCACGATTCCCCCGTTGATGCCAACGGCAACGCCCAGCAATCCCGATCGCCCGATTGCGGATCTAAAACTACAAGACATCATTAAAACCCTGCCCAAGGAATGCTTCGAAAAAAAAGCGAGCAAAGCCTGGGCTTCTGTTTTGATCACCCTAGGGGCGATCGCCGTGGGCTATTTGGGTATTATCTATCTGCCCTGGTACCTGCTACCCATCACTTGGATTTGGACGGGGACAGCCTTAACGGGGGCTTTCGTTGTCGGCCATGACTGTGGCCATCGCTCCTTCGCCAAAAAACGCTGGGTCAATGACTTAGTGGGCCACATCGCCTTTGCGCCCCTAATTTATCCTTTCCATAGCTGGCGTCTGCTCCACGACCACCATCACCTCCACACCAACAAAGTTGAGGTTGATAACGCCTGGGATCCTTGGAGCGTGGAAGCTTTCCAAGCCAGCCCGGCGATCGTCAGGCTTTTTTACCGAGCCATCCGGGGGCCTTTTTGGTGGACTGGTTCCATTTTCCACTGGGGCTTAATGCATTTTAAACTCAGCAACTTTGCCGAACGGGACCGCAATAAAGTCAAACTATCCATCGCCGTTGTCTTTCTCTTTGCGGCGATCGCCTTTCCCGCCCTAATTGCGACCACAGGGGTGTGGGGCTTTGTCAAGTTTTGGTTAATGCCCTGGCTCGTGTACCACTTCTGGATGAGCACATTTACCATTGTGCACCACACCATTCCAGAAATTCGTTTCCGTCCCATCGCCGATTGGAGCGCCGCAGAAGCCCAGTTAAACGGCACTGTCCATTGTGACTATCCCCGCTGGGTAGAAGCGCTCTGCCATGACATTAACGTGCACATTCCCCATCACCTCTCCGTGGCCATTCCTTCCTATAACCTACGTCTAGCCCACGCAAGTTTAAAAGAAAACTGGGGACCTTTTCTCTACGAGCGCACCTTTAACTTGAAGTTAATGCAACAAATTAGTAGCCAATGTCATTTGTATGATCCGGAGAATGGCTACCGCACCTTTGGCTCCCTGAAAAAAGTTTAAACCTAAGTTAATGGGTCATTTTCAACCCATAATTGGTCAGCAATTAACCATAGCTGAGCCCTGGGGGAAGTTGCCCAACCATTAACTAAAACTGAAGTAAACATCTGGGAATGCGGCCAATGGGCTGGATTCCTTTTTTTTGGTGAAGGAAAATCTTCTAAGTAGATAAATTAGAGCGGTTGAGACTGGAAAGGTCCACCCGGCCAAAATGAATACTAAACGCAACTTGCATATTTTCCAAGGTTTTCACCAGCCAAGGCACCCCCTCCCGGGCCACCGACTCATAGTGATTAAACAAAATTGAAAAACGTTTTTCCAAATAAGGCTTCACCTTAGAGCAGAAAAGTACAATTTTGAGTAATACTCCAATGGTCTTCTTCACGCCAATATTGGAAATTAGATCAATAAAGACATAGTGATCCGGATTTTTACTGCCTTCCACTACTAAAAAGTTGAGCAACTGACTAGAAGTCCGCATCATTAAAAATTCCGTGGGTTTCTGTTGGTTGCATTCCGGATAGGCATTTTGGAATAGGTCAAATAGTTTCTTATCAAAACTTCCTTGTTTATACTTATCCTGTAGGGAACCCCGGATATATTCGTAAAGTTCGTCCTTAAAAGTGCCAAAGGATTGGGTATAGGCCACATGGTTGCGGAAACTTTTCGAGAGGGATTGGTAACTCTGACCGTTTTCCACTGCACCGACAAAATGTTTGAGGGAACTATTTAGATCCTGATCGCTCAGTAGGGTAGGGTTTTTCACTGGCTTGATCAATTCCTTGTCCGGCAAGATTAGTCCAGCTTTATTGGTTCTGGCCATGCGCACCCGATAGGTGACGTACTGGGAAAGGTTAATTTCAAACTTACGCTCATTTTGAGCTTTGATGCGGTGTATGGTTTGGCGGTGTTCCCGACTGCTATCGTCCCCCATGAGGCAATAATCATACAGATAGGGATAGCGGTGGATGAGGGTGCCAACGGAGCTGGATTTAGTTTCAAACTTGGCAGTGACAACGGTAGCCAATCTTTTCAGCCGGACAAATTGTTCACTGAGGGTAAAATTTTTAACTAGTTGGCGGATGTTTCCTTTTGTATTGCCCCCAGGACTAATATTAGCCACCGCTTTTTCCACCATATTTACCAGTTGGGGAATGAATCGCTGGGTTGGGGGGGAAAGTTGCCAATAGTTGATCAGAATATAACAGCAACGGTTAAAAAAGTAGTTGAAGTCTTCAGTGTTATTTTTAACTCTAATTACTTTTTCTAAGTGGGTAGAAATTTGCCCTTGAGAGCCACCTTGTCCACTCAAGAAAAGGCCCCCTACCGCCTCTAGTACTTGGTCCCCTTCCACGGACTGGACCAAGTTAAGCAGATAATCGTAAATTGCCTGCTCGTCGTTCATTTTATCAGAGTCGTTGGTGTGGAGGTGATTGTGGTTCACAGTGGCAACCCTCCTTGGTAAAAAGGGGGCAGATTGGGGGTAGGGAAAACTGATAATGAAAACGAAATCATAAGATAAGGTCAACGATACTCTGGGCATTTAATCAGGCATCGCTGTGGATGGTAAGATACACCCTGATCCCATTGGGATGAAACCGGAACCTTGTTACTAGACATTGTCGGTTTCTAACTGTTTTATATCTATTTCTCTTCCAATGTAAGTGATGAAGGCACCCATGGTAAGTGATCTAGATCACAGATAAAAATTGGCAATGACTTAACACTTCTGAGTCAATTCTAACCCAGTTTTCCTCCACCACATTCCCCACTCTTATTCTTTCCTATGAACTCCAAACTTTCCCTATTTGACATCCGTACATTCCTAGAAAGTTGCTTATTGTCTGTTACCAATCTTTCCGCGGATATACGGATAAATAATATTTGCACCGATACAAGGGCTTTGGTGCCAGGGGATTTATTTCTCGCCTTACGGGGAGAAAGTTTTGATGGCCACAATTTTATTCCCCAGGCCGGGGCGGCGGGGGCGATCGCCGTGGTGACGGATCGGCCAGTGGAGGGATTAGGGGAGACGGTGGCTCAATTTTTGGTGGAAGATACATTGGTGGCCTATCAGCGCATAGCGGCGGGATGGCGGCAACGGTTTACAATTCCCATCATTGGGGTGACCGGTTCTGTGGGTAAGACCACCACCAAAGAGTTAATTGCGGCGGTGCTGTCCCAGTTTGGCCATGTGCATAAAACCAAAGCTAATTACAACAATGAAATTGGGGTACCGAAAACTTTGTTGGAACTATCCCCAGACCATGATTTTGCCATTGTGGAAATGGCCATGCGGGGTCGGGGACAAATTGCCCTGTTGGCGGACATTGCCCAGCCCACCATCGGTTTAATTACCAACGTTGGCACAGCCCACATTGGTCTTTTGGGATCGGAGTTGGCGATCGCCGAGGCCAAGTGTGAATTGCTGGCCCATCAACCACCCCAGAGCACGGCCATCCTCAATCAAGACAATGCTTTGTTAATGGAGACAGCCCAACGATTTTGGCAGGGAAAAACCATTACCTACGGACTGCAGGGGGGAAATGTGCGAGGAACGGTTGATGGTGAAAATTTAATCCTCGATGGAGTTAGTTTGCCTTTGCCCTTGGCTGGTGTCCACAATGCTTCTAATTACCTAGCGGCGATCGCCGTGGCCCAGTGTTTAGGGTTGGATTGGCAACGGTTACAGTCGGGGCTGACGGTGGAGTTACCCAAGGGTCGGGCCCGTCGTTATCAATGGGGGCAGGACGTGGTGCTGTTGGATGAAACCTATAACGCAGGGTTAGAATCCATGTTGGCAGCGTTGGATTTATTGGCCAATACCCCTGGAAAAAGACGTTTAGCGGTGCTAGGGGCAATGAAAGAACTGGGGGATTATGGCCCGACATTCCACCAACGGGTGGGGGCCAAGGTGAAAGCCTTAGGTTTAGACGGTCTTTACCTATTGGCCAATGACCCTAATACCGATGCCATTGCCGCAGGGGCAAATGGTGTAGAGACCCAATCCTTCAGCGATGGACCTAGTTTAGTGGCGGCCCTAAAAACGACCCTTCAACCAGGCGATCGCCTCCTGTTCAAAGCATCCAATTCCGTCGGCCTCGGGGCAGTGGTTAGTCAATTGTTGGCAGAAAACCCCACCTCGGCTTAGAACTGCAAGGCTTGGGTTATTTGAAAATAGGGCTAACTCTTGCTCAGCGGGGATCAATACCCTGCGGGCTGATTTGTAGTGGTGATGAAAAGATAGCCACAGACTTCTATCTAAACAAATCTGTCCCCCTCGTCTCAGAGGGTTTTAAGGTAATCCAATAAATCCGCCATTTCCTGGGGATTGGGTTCAAACTGGGGCATGGGAGGCGTTTGACCACTAACTACCTGGTGAATGATGTGGCCCTGGGATCGCCGTTGGGACACCCCCCAAAGACTAGGGCCAATGTAACCGTCAGCTTGGATGCCATGGCAAACCACGCAATTGGCTTGGAAAATAGCCCGGCCCCTATCTGCATCTCCATTAAGGGCGAGCACCTGGTTCACATAGGGATCAAAGTTCATAAAGCTAAATAATGCCACTGCCAATATCACCAGGGAAATAATGCCTGCCATAATCCACATCCCGGTGGGGGAAGCATTTACCTTGGCAACAGTTGGATTTTTTTCGATTACAGGGGCCATAGGTTAGGAACGATTGGTCAAGGTGGCCAGGACCACCACTCAGAAACTTAATCTATTGTATTGATGCTGGGCATTCCTGTCTTTGCTTCGTCCTAGGCTGGGGCCTGGATTAACTGCGTTGACAAACTAAAACTCCCCCAATATCGATCCCAGAATTTTCCTGGGTCAGGGGGGAGCATTGACAAAAATCTATCCAGCTTGCCCCCAGTTGATCAGCGAGGGCCGACTGGTTTATAGGGGAGCAACTTGCACTTCCACCGTAGCGATAACTTCGGGGTGCAATTTGATTTGGGCTTGGTAAAAACCAGTTTTGTGGATGTCCGGCAGACTGATGCCCCGGCGATCGAGACTTTGGTTGGTGGCGGCTTCCACTGCATCGGCCACTTCCTGGGTGGTAACGGTACCAAAAATGGCTTCCGCTTCCCCTACTTGTTTTTTGATCACAAAACGACCAATGGTTTCCAGAGCGACTTTGCGGGCTTCGGCGGCATCTTTTTCTGCTTTGAGCCGTTCCAATTCCTTGAGGCGTCTTTGTTCCACCTGGCGCAAAATACCGGGGGTGGCCACTACTCCCAGACCTTTGGGAATGAGATAGTTGCGGGCATAACCGGGGGCCACTTCCACTAAATCGCCGGTGAAGCCTAGTTTATTGATAGTTTCGTTTAAAACGACCTTGACTCGCTTTGCCATGACTGTAATTTTTCCAATATGAAGTTTGTTTAGCTTGTGGAGCAATTCACAAACCTCCATCTTAACCTTTAGGGGCAATCCCGCCAAAGTTGGCGATCGCCGGAGGCCAGTTTTTCCCCAAGACAATGAACAGAAAGGCAAAGTTACTCTGTTACCATGGGGGACGGCCCTCCGCAACCAGATGCCAATGTCCAGCCTGATTTCCCTTTTCCGTCAACATTATCCCCAGGGCAGTCTCTGCTGTGACCTGCTCGAAATTGATCGGGGATTATACATCGTCCAAGCCAGCATCACCCTAGAAGGCATTGTGGTAGCCACGGCCCTAGCGGCCCAATGTCCCCTGGAAGCCGCCGAAGACTTGGCCAAGGAAAGGGCGATCGCCAGCCTTGATTTACCCCATGGGTCGCCGACGGAATTTACTCCAAAGGCGGATAAACCGGAGAAGGGAGTCGCCGAAACCGGCCCAGCCCAGCAATCTTCCCAGGCTTCCCCGAGCAAAAAAGAGACCAAATCTTCCAAGCAGAGCAGTAAAAATGTTGCCCCTGCCCCCGTCCCCGCTAAACCTCCGGTTGTAGAGGCGATCGCCGCTCCGGCCCAAACTGTAACCAGTCCAGTCGTTTCCTTTCCCCCCAGCCCCGACCCAGTATTGCCCTTGGAAGAACCTGCCCCGCTCCCGGCAATGGCAAATACTTCCTTTGAGCAACCGGAAGAGCATCCTCCCGTTGACCCTGAACCCCAACTTGACTTTGCCCCCAAGCAATCGCCGGAGACTCCTGAATTACCTCTACCTCTGCCTGTAGAAACCGAACCAGAGCTTTCTGAGCCCGCCATGGCCAGCGCGGAAGCAACGGATTTACCCGAAGGACCCATGGACTTTTCAGAAATTATTGCCCGCAGTAACCTAGAGCTCAAACGATTGGGCTGGACCAGTGAACAGGGACGCAATTATCTGCTGCAAACCTACGGCAAACGATCCCGCCAGTTACTGTCCGATGAACAGTTGATTGAATTTTTAGCTTATTTGGAACAACAGCCCACCCCATAAAGGAAATGAGCAGAAAAAACCTAGTATCTCCATCGGTTGCCATTGGATACTAGGTCTATATTGCTTGCTGTGTATTTTAGACAGAGCGGAGGAACTAACTTGCCAAAACTTTTTCCCCTTTTTCTGCCGTTGTCACAAGGGAGGGGACGGCTTGCTCCTGTTGCTGGTTGTTAAGGTAATCCTTTAACTGTTCGCCAATTTCTTGCCGGACAATTTCCCGATATTGCATGAAATGTTCGTTATGGGCGCAGAGGGTGATGTAATGCTCAAACACGGCTGGATTATGGCGAAGAATACCAAAGGCATGGTGCCAAAAACGCCACCGGGTATCCCGTTTAAAGCCTTGACGCCAAACCACGATCGCCAAAGCTTTCAGATCAACCAAACTGGGCAACTTAGCTGGGGCTTTACATTTAGGCGCACCCAATTTGAGGAAACAACGGTAGTTGCGGTCTAGATAACCGTGGGGATCATATAACTCCCAAAAGGCTTCCACGTATTCATTGGCAATATCTTCCAAGGGCCGGGTGGGGACAAAGTTCATTAACGTGGTCTGGTTAATATTGCCCTTGCTCTCATCCAGTAGACGATTTTCCCGTTTCAGTCGGTGCCACAGCGCCGTATTGGGCAAAGCCTGGAGCATGGCAAAGGTAGTGGTGGGAATGGCAGTCTGTTCGGCAAAGCGGACAATGCGATCGCCAGCGCCCTGTTTTTCCCCATCAAAGCCAATGATGAAGCCCGCCATGGGTCGGAGACCAGCCTTGATGATTTTATCGACGGAATCCGCCAGGGAATTACGGGTATTTTGGAATTTTTTGGTGAACTCCAAGCTTTCTTCGTCGGGGGTTTCAATACCGAGGAACACCGCATCAAAGTAACATTCCACCATTAAATCCATCATTTCTTGGTCATCGGCCAAGTCGATGGAAGCTTCAGTGTTGAAACGGAAAGGATATTTATGCTCCGCCTGCCAAACCTTGAGTTCCTTCAGCAATAATTTCACATTGCGTTTATTGCCGATGAAGTTGTCATCCACCATAAACACCGATCGCCGCCAACCCAACTCATAAAGATAATCCAATTCCTTAAGTAGCTGGGCCGGGTCTTTGGTGCGGGGCTTGCGACCGTAGAGCACAATGATGTCACAGAATTCACACTGGAAGGGGCAACCCCGGGAAAACTGCACCGACATGGAATCGTAGGCGTCCAATTCCAACAGGTCGTAACGGGGAATGGGGGTGGTGGTGACATCGGGTTTTTCTTCCGCCCGGATAATGCCTTGGCGTTCTCCCCGCTCTAGGGCCTCTACGAACATGGGTAGGGTTATTTCCCCCTCATCCAAAATCAGAAAATCCGCCCCGGCATTTTTTACTTCATCGGGCACCGAAGTCGCAAAGGGCCCCCCTACGGCTACCAATTTTCCGTGGGCTTTGGCGGCTTTGATATTTTCCACCATGTCATCCCGTTGCACGATCATGCCGGAGATGATGACCACGTCTGCCCAGTCCCACTCATCTTCTCTTACATTGCGGACATTGCGGTCCACCAGCTTAAACTCCCATTCCTGGGGGAGAATACCCGCCACGGTGATCAACCCGAGGGGAGGTAATAAAACCTTCCGACCCACTAGCTCCAGAATTTTCTCGTAGGACCAGAAAGTAGGGGGAAACAACGGATAGATTAATAGGGCGCGCATGGCTTCTCGCTAAGGGAAGATTTATGTTAAAAAAATCTAGAAATTGATTAGGTATGGGGTTAACTTTAGCTAAAGCTAGCACACCCTCGCCAGGAAGTACCCGAAAGCCAGACTGTTGGCATAGATAAATCCTATGGTTAACCATGGTTATTGCCTAGGCCGCTCCCTCTTCTCCGTCGCTGTGGTGGGAGCATTGTCATTGGTTTTTCCCCTGCCCCTGCCGGCCCAAGACATGGTGGACAGTGATCGTTCCCTACCCTTGATGGGTGACCATCCCCTGGAGGAAAGGCTAATTGATGGCATGGATGAGGGCATCAAAAAAAACTACCGGGGGGCGATCGCCATTTTTACGGAATTAATTTTGCTGGACCCAAGCTATGCCGATGCCTATTTTAATCGGGGTATTGCCAGGGCCAGGATAGCTGATTACCAAGGGGCGATCGCCGACCATAGCCAGGCCATTGCCCTAAACCCCCAATTGGCGGAGGCCTACAAAGCCAGGGGAAAAATTTATTGGCAATTAGGCGATCAAAGCCAAGCCATGGCTGACCTGGAAACGGCCTTGGCCCTTTTCTCCGCCCAGGAAAATATTGTTAGTCAACGGGAAACCTGGGAACAACTACAAACATGGCGCGGTAGTCCTTAATTGACCTCAAGATTTTTTCGCTTACCAAGAAGAGCTAGGGAAGATTAAAACACTATTGTCAAGGAGAGTTAGGGAGATTTGATTGCCAGAACTCAATTTCCCCAACAGGTTCTCAAGCCCGTGGATAAACTTTTAATTACTCCTACCAACGTCCTAATTTCAAGGGATTTCGGCAATTTTTCTGTTGATTTGAGTGGGGCCTTTTTAAAGCAGTTTGCAGAGCTGTCCTGGTTTCCAGACCATTAACTTGAGTTAAACAAAGTTAAGTTTTATGGCATTTTCCTTTCCCTCCAAATACCCTTGCTAAGATGGCGGGAAAGCTGGGTTTCTAGTCCCATGGTGGCTTTTCTGTTGAGTATAAGGTAAGCATAAATACCTAAAAATGAGACATTTTTGTGACGCTTGGATTGAAGAATGGTGTGAAGCCAACGGTTGGACAGATTTGTTCATGGAAAGACTCAATTACTATTGGGCTTTTCCCCCTGGAGCTGTCATGCCGGAGCCAATTCCTGGCAAAATTCTCCGCGCCATTAAACTAGAAAAAGGTCTTTGCGAAGAGGAAAAAGCTTGGTTAACCGCCGCTGTGGCTGTTTCTGCTTTGGCGATCGGTTCTGCTTTTTTGCTCAGAAATCCCATGCCTGTAGTATTGGCCTTTGCCTTTGATGCGGTGACGGCGGGGCGTTTGGAAATGGAAGAAATCTGAGAAATTTGAGAAAATTAATCTATTGCCTGCAATATCAAACACTCTGATTGGAGTGACTAAGCAACATTTATGGCCGATTCCATCATCCCAGATTCTAATGAGCAGAATTATGCCGAACTGGCCCACCAATGTCAGAATTTGGCTAGCCAAGTCCAGAGCCTCAGCCAACGGGTGGAAAACCTGGAAAGCAAACTGACCTTAATCCCAGACATTGAGCGCTATGGCAAGTTACAGGAATGTTTGATGGCCAAGGACTTCAAAAGAGCGGACCACGAAACCACCCGCATTATCCTCGAAACCCTCAATCGTAATCGGGATAATCTGAGCCCGGAAACTTTGTCTGCTCTGCCCTGTACGGTTTTAACGGTAATTGATCGCCTGTGGCGGACCTATAGCGATGATCGCTTCGGTTTTAGCCGTCAATTGGAAGCCTATCAAAAGGTAGGCGGTAACACTGATACTCTCCGGACCCAAGACCGTAAAGTGATGGGGGCCTTTGCCCAAGAAGTGGGTTGGGTGCAGGAAGGAAAGCTTCGTTTTGAGGAATATGACCAATGGGATTTTTCCCTCAACGCTCCGGTGGGTAGCTTCCCGGCCATTTGGTGGAAGTCTCCCTATGGCCTAAAAATGGTGACTTTTTTCTTCATTCGTTTGTTTGAATGTAACGGTTAGGTCAAGGATTTGGCCCTATCTATTTTGCAGTTGGGAGGAAAACGGCGATACAGCGATCGCCAAGTTTTACCCTACCTGTGGAATTGCGTTACTGAATAAGGCTGGAGGTTGTCTCTTTTTGCCAAAATTTACGGGCAGGGGCTTTAGTTAAACCCTTTCTAAATACAAGTTCTTAGAGCTTCAATGTCAGCGGCGACAATTTTATCGAGATTGCGGGTAATTTTGCCAATGTCCCAATGCCACCAAGCAATGGCTAGCAAGGCCTCAATCACTTCGTCTGTGAAGCGTTGACGGAGCAAGCGGGCGGGATTTCCCCCCACAACGGTGTAGGGCAACACGTCCTTGGTAACAACGGATTTGGCGGCAATAATGGCCCCGTCTCCCACCTGTACCCCTGGCATAATCACTGTTTCATAGCCGATCCAGACGTCGTTGCCAATGACCGTATCCCCTTTGTGGGGCGGTTCTTCCTCTGGTGCCACCGTTTGCCAACCATTGGCAAAAATTGCAAAGGGGTAGGTGGAAAACCCTTCCATGGCATGGTTAGCCCCATTCATAATAAATTTTACGCCCCTGGCTAGGGCGCAGAACTTGCCAATAATTAGGCGATCGCCAACGAAGGGAAAATGGTAAAGAACATTGCGCTCAAAATTTTCTGAATCTTCGGGATCATCGTAATAGGTGTAGTCTCCAATGATGATATTGGGATTAGAAACCGTATTTTTAATAAAACAAACCTGGGGAAATCCCACCATGGGGTGCTTGTTTTTGGGGTCTGGCCCGTACATTACTTTTGGCTCCCAAAAGTTCTATAGGATCGACTAGTTGAGTATTTGTTTTGTTACCCCGGATATTAGATGCCCATTTCCGCCAAATCGGTCAAAGTTTCCTGGGCGGCCACTTCATCCACAATGCTAATGGCAAAGCCTACATGGACAATGACGTAATCCCCCACCTTAACCTCGGGCACGTAGGCGAGGCTAACGGTTTTAATGATGCCACCAAAACTAACTTTTCCCGCCAGCAAGAGGGGATCAGGATGGGGAGTTAAACTGACAACCTGGCCGGGCAAGGCTAGACACATGGGGGAAAGGGAGAAGGAGTAGGACGCAAACAAGTCAGCAGAGCCTTGGGTTAAACCAAACCCAAGCCATGATCTTAAACTTTAACCCAACAGCAAAGTTTCCATTTGGGCCACTAACTGATGGGTGACGGGCAAACTGTCAATCACCATGGCCAGGCAGAGCAACATGAGGTAAAAAATGGAGAACTTGAATAATCCCCGGGCTAAGTCCCGATCGCCGGGAGCCTGCTTGAGTTGCCAAGCTTTGACCAGAAATTGTCCGCCCAAAACCATGGCGATCGCCAGATAAAGGATGCCCAACTGGTGGAGGGGATAGACCAGTAATAGGCTGAAGGGCACCACCAAAAGGGAATAGTACCAAATTTGGCTGACGGTTTTTTCTTCCCCCGCAATCACTGGCAACATGGGCACATTCACCTGGGCATAATCATCCTTGATCATCAAGGCTAGGGCCCAAAAGTGGGGGGGAGTCCAGAGAAAAATCAGCGCAAACAGCACCCAGGGAGTCCAGCTTAAATCCCCCGTAACGGCGGCCCAACCCACCAAGGGGGGAATGGAGCCCGCTGCGCCACCAATGACAATGTTTTGGGCAGTGTGTCGTTTCAGCCAATGGGTATAGATCAGCATGTAAAAGACGATGCCGGACAACGCTAAGCAACCGCTGAGCACATTGATGAAGGCAGCAAAAAGAGTAAATGAGAGTAC
This sequence comes from Synechocystis sp. FACHB-383, assembly GCF_014698605.1. Classification (NCBI taxonomy): domain Bacteria; kingdom Bacillati; phylum Cyanobacteriota; class Cyanophyceae; order Synechococcales; family Merismopediaceae; genus Synechocystis; species Synechocystis sp. FACHB-383. The sequence continues at coordinate 64,020 of NZ_JACJTJ010000014.1, forward strand.
CCCCAAAACTAGGGCGAAAATCAATGCATGGCGGGGTTGGACTTTTCCGGCCGGGATGGGCCTGGCCCTGGTGCGGAGCATCTCATAATCAATGTCTTGGTCGTAAATACAGTTCAGGGTTTGGGCCGACGCAGCGGCAAGGGTTCCCCCCAATAGGGTGATGAACAATTTGGGTAAATCCACCCGACCTTCCGAGGCAATCCACATGGAAGCGGCGGTGGTAATCAGCAAGAGGGGAATAATTCTCGGTTTGGTTAACTGGTAATAACTTTTGCACACCGCCCCCATGGAATCGTGTTGGCGATGAATTTTTGTCGAAGTAACCATAGAGAATCAAAAGAAAGGGTAAGCAGGGGGAAGAGCAAAAATTTTTCTTGAATTTTAAGCGAGTCTTCCCAAACTGGACAAAAAATGGCAGTTAGATTGACCGCAACAGCAGGAACTTCCCTCCCCAGAAAGATTTGAATATTTTTGCCATCAGGCTGTAATGGGGGTCGTCGGTCGATGGTCTCGCACTGCCAAAACGGCGATCGCCAATAGGGTAGCCCAGAGACAAATTCCCACTGTATGGTGGGCTACGGTTAGGGGTTCAATTTGTAAATGGAGTTTTAGCGTAGCAACCCCCAATAGGATCTGTCCCCCCAACAGGGCCAGGGCTCCATTGCCCAACTGGCGTAGGAAAGGGTTCAGGGCCGGAGTGCGCCTGGTACACCAATAGGTCATAGCCACCCCTAAAGCCGTGGGTAAAACCCCCAACAGATGACTATGCAACACTTGGCAAAATTGCGTGCCGGCGATCGCCAAACACTGATGGGCTGCCCACTGGGAGCCCACCAATCCCCCTAGTAAACATTGCAGATAAATGATAGTGGTGCTAGCTAGGGCCACCGGTCTTAACTTACCGGCTGTTTGATTGCTTTGGTAGGGCATCAGGCAGAGGCCAATGATCACCAAAGAGCCCAAAAAAGCCATAGCTGTCCCCAAATGGGCCGTCACAATGTCAAACCGTAGCAGTTCAATCACCGTCAGCCCGCCCAACAATCCCTGCACCAAAATCAGCGCCAGGGATCCCAAGGTAGCCCAGGGCAACCAACTGGGCAAAACCCGACGGAACCACCAGCTCAAACCAACCAAAATTAGGGTGCTAAAACCAATCAAAGCGGCATCCAAACGGTGGAACCATTCTAAAAATACCTGTAAATTCATTTGTTGACTGGGGATCCACTGACCATAGCACAGAGGCCAATCAGGACAGGCCAGCCCCGCATTCATTACCCTGGTGGCACTGCCCACCGCCATCAATAGCACTGTGGCAATAACAATTTTCCACACCAGCCGACGAATCCAGACCTGAACCTGGACAAAAGCATGGGGTTGACTTTGGGAGCGAATGGCATTGGGGAGAATAGACTCAGCCATAGTTTTGATCTGCAACCTCAACAATAGGGGCAAGGGCGGGGAGAAAAACCCCAGTCACCGTCAGATTCTAACCAACACTCTCCCCAGGGGAAAGAAAACTTGGCTACAGCATCGATATTCTTTAGATTTACTTCAGATTTCCCCGACTCAACCTTTGAGACTATAAACCCGTTGCCATTGCTCCTCTGTAACCCGAAAGTTGGTGCTGTTGGGAGCTCGAATAACCAGCAAATCTCGTAGAATCTGATCCTGTTTAAGTTCGTGGCGGCGGAGGGGTTGTCCCAGCAATTTACGTAGAAATCTGAGTTCTACCCTCGGTTTATCTAACTTAGCCTGGTCAGGCATGAGCCAATATTGCTTATCTGGTAGCTCTGTTTGAATTTCCGGTGGCTTAGTTACTTCGGCAATGGCATAAATCCCCGCTTCTGGCCCGGCCATCCAGACCAAAGCCCGATCGCCAACCTGAATTTCCTTGCCATAACGGGTTACTAACCAGGGCAATTCCTCTTGCTCTTCAATGGCCTGAAGAATGCGATAGTACTTAGGATTGCCTTGAAATAACCAGTAGGCCATAGTTGGTTCGCAAATTGAAATAACTGCAGCGAGATTTGGGTCAGGGTAACAAAATTGAGGCTAAGCAGAACTGACTGCGACAGCTACTTTGACCACTAAAAATTAACCCTACCCTACATTTAATTTAAATCCACGCCAACGTAGTAACGAAGACTTTATTCCTTACTGAATAACATCAAATAACACCTCGCTCATATATCTTTCCGCCCAGGCATCCCCAAAGGCTTTTTCCAGTACCCGACGGGTTTTATCATTTTTCTGTTGTTGTTGGCAGTAATGAATTTGTCCCTGACGGTGTTCCGACGTTTGAGTCTTAGACAAAGGTGCAGCAACCGTTGCTTGGTGGCAGTGAATTTGCAAAAAATCCGCTACCCGTTGCACAAACCGTTCTTCTTCAGTGTCATTGCTGGGGCGGATAAATAAACAATACTCAGAAAATATTTCTCCCCAGGGAGGCAATTCTCGTTGTTGCTCAAATTCTGGTTGGCCTAATTCCGCCAATGCTTCTTGGTACGCTTCAGGCAATTGGCGATCGCCTTGGGTGGGGGATAGATCGGCAATGGCCGCACTCACCCCCGCTGGCCCCGCCACAATGTCACAGCCAAATAGGGGCAGACCGTATAGGGGCTCGGGAAACATCACACAATGGAGAATATCCAGTCCCTTGCCCACCTTGGCCAACTCCAAATGCATTTTGCGGAACTGGGGCGTTTGGTAGCACCGATTTTCAATCACCAACTTTTCCCCTTCCAGTCGCCCTTCTACGTAGCCCAAATCCTCCGGTAACGCATAGGGCTTGAGGGATAAACCCTGCCAACTAGCGGCGATCGCCAGGGCTAGCTGTTGAATCATTGGGTTCAACGTCGGCATCAGGGAAGAATTAGTCAAACTTAAATCAGTGACGGCCATGGTAAACATTCAAATCTAGGGCAAATCAATCTGACAATGGGCTGGAAACTTGGAAACTAAAACCTACGCTGGATTGCCGCCCCCTTCCTCCGTTGACAGTTCTAAACAATAGCCCGCTCCATACACCGTTTTAATGAAGCGAGGCCGACGGGGGTTGGGTTCCAACTTGGTGCGGAGGTGGCGAATGTGCACCCGAATGGTTTCAATATCATCATCTGGTTCATAGCCCCACACTTCCCGCAAAATGTCGCTGGGGGAAACCGTTTGCCCATGGCGTTGCAACAAACAGTGGAGCAACTCAAACTCCAAATGGGTCAACTTAATACTTTTGCCAAACCAAATTGCCTCAAATCTTTCCGGTACCAAGGTCAGGGGCCCCTGGTTGAGAATTTCTGAGTGTTTCGCCGCCTGGGGAATGCGATCAGTGCGCCGCAGTAGGGCCCTCACCCGGGCTAACATTTCCTCCACATCGAAGGGCTTAGTGAGGTAGTCGTCGGCCCCGGAGTCAAAGCCTTGAATTTTATCCTGGATCTGACCCAACGCCGTTAGCATCAGCACCGGAATATCGGCCGTGCGTTCATCCCGGCGTAACCGTTGACAGACCGTAAACCCATCCACCTTGGGCAGCATCAAGTCCAACATGATCAAATCCGGTTGCAGTTGCACCGCCAACGCTTGACCCTTAATGCCATCCACTGCTTGTTGGACATCGTAGCCCGCCATTTCCAGGTTAATGGAGACTAAATCAGAAATTGCCGGGTCGTCGTCAATGATCAGTATTCGAGGCATGCGCAGGGACTAAAGGAAAACAAAATAATTTCAAGGCGCAAACCATTATAAGAGCTTTTAAAGGGCCAAGGCCCTAAATCATTGGCTTTTTATTCTTGACTAATGATTTTTATAGTTTTAAGTAACTAGTTTGAACTACATTGCTGGGCAAATTAGCCAGATTACCGCAAAGCTCGGCAATAAAGGGGGTAAAGACAGGGCTCTTTCCCCTTTGCCAGATCTTAGATTCTATTCCTGGGGACCTGGAGCTACGGGAATGGCGGCCCCTTCCACCGGAATGACCTGAATGAGGTGATCTTCTGCCGGATTTTTACTAGCGGGCGGAGCAATGGGAGCTTCACTGGGTAAAGCCTTTTTCGGAGCAGGATTGCTGATAATGGCCGTGTCCACAGCTTTTTGCTCCATGGGTTTACCAAGGGGGCTATGAAGAGGAGGCGAAGAAGGTATTTCGGTAGGGTCGGAAGGTGGTTCTCCATGACTTTCCCCAGCGGGAAGCAGATTCTCACCGATCGCCCCAGTGGTTTCCGTTTCCAGTACTTTGGCAGTTTCAGCGGCCGGGCCAGGGGTCTTATCGGACTTGTCTGCGGTGGACGTGGTGGGACGCAACTCAGAATTGACCAATTTGGCACCACCATTCTGGGGAGCATTATTCTCCGGCCGGGCGATCGCCGGGGGACATTCGGTACTGCTAAGCCCCACTCGACAGCGCAACTCCTCCCTAGCCAAGGAAACAAAAATGCCGGTGCTGGAAAGAAGTAAAGCAAAAATAGTTAAAGCGTTTCTCATAACCACTGACTTAACTTGAATCGGTGTGTTGTCTTTGCCATTGATCCCAGGTGGTTAGCTGAACAACAGCGAACCCATGGCAACCGATCCTAGCCCATGGGAAGAAAAATTTTCATTTTCCAGGGCCATTTTGGCGATCGCCCCTTAGTGGTAGGTAAGAATTTCGCTTTCAGTTAATCAAACCAGCCAATGTCTTCATCGCTCAAATGGGTGGGGGGTTGTTTGGGGGCCACATAACGGGCCGGCATGGCTCGGGGCAGGGTGGTGAGGGCGGTGCTGGTTGGGGGAGTTAAGTCCTCTTCCAAATCCTGAATTTTGCTGTACAGTTTGCCCACCAAATTTTTTTCTTCCGTCAGTTCCGTTTGTAACTTCTCCACCAATTGCACTTCGTTCTGGAGTTTTTTCACCCGAGCCTGTTCTTGTTTTAAACTTTGTTCCAGTTGTTTAACCTTTTCCTGAGCCTTTTTTTCTTGCCGTTGGCGATCGTTTAACTGTTGTAACTGCTCCTTAAGTTTTTCCCCTTGGCTTTTTTCTGCTTGCAGTGCTGCCTTAATATTATCTAACTGGGCTTTGAGCTGGGCCAGATCTGCTGTGGGTTCAGGGATAGAGGTCTCTGGAGTGGGCTCGGGAGCAGGGGAAATCTCAGCCTTTACCTCCGGTTGAGATTGGGCTTTAACTTCTTGTTTGAGGAGATCCGATAAGCTTTTTCTGGCCATGGCAAAGGGAAAATCTAGAAATATAAAAATTAATGATCAAACTATGGGTTTGGGCTAAGGAAATAAACTGGGCCAATGTTGATTAACGGGCCCCCAGGCCTAGAGTAATTCTCGCAAAAGTTCGTCCGCCACCCGTCGATAATCCGATTGGGCCTCCTTAGCATGTTTGCCCTTCCATTGGGTAATGGCCATACCGTCCAACACAGACCGCTCATGGGCTTTATAACTCCGCACGAAGGCGTGGTAAGCAGGAATACCCAGTTCCAAGAGGGTATTCTGGGCTTCTAATGTTTCATTCAGACTGCGGGAGTCCACCTTAGTCAACAGCACCCGATGGGCCACCCGTAGGGGATTAACAGCGCTTTTTACTGTATCGATCAATGCCGTCAAATCCATGGGAGCTGGGGGTGTGGGCAACACTAGGTAATCAGCTAGCCCAATGACCGTCCTCAAAGCCTCAGAGCGGAGGGCCGGGGGCGTGTCCACCACGATAATTTGGTAGTCGCCTACCTGGGGTAAATTTTTCAATGCCTGGGGATTATTTTCTTGACTGAGATGGAAACCCATCTTGTCACCACTGCGTTCCACCCACCAACTGGCAGAGCCCTGGGGGTCCGCATCTACCAAAAGTACTGATCTCTTTTCCGCTAAAATTGCGGCCAAGTTAACTGCGGTTGTGGTTTTGCCAACGCCGCCCTTGCCGTTAACTACTGCCAAAATCTTTGGTGTGGACACCGATTTTCCCTACCTTGACCTATTGCCGTTGCCCCTCAACATACCATATTGCTCCTCACATTTAGGGAATTATACTGGGGTCAGAAGCGGATTTTTACCCATATCCTGGGGAGTTAGCTGGTGCGCGAAAGTTACCCAATTTGTTGATTGTACGAATGGCAAACCACTTTGCTTCCCTTGGCAAGTCCCTCATTGATCTCGTTTGTCTTCCTCCAGGGAACGAGCCGGTGCCTGTTTTGCTGGCTCATAAGTTAGCTCTGGCCCTACAGTCGGAGGTGGTGGTATGGATAGTGGGGCAGGCCCAGCCTTGGTTTTGGTCCTTGGCCGGCAAACATGGCCGTTGGCCCAGTGAAGATTTTTGGCAGGATTGCCCTCCCCATACTCTGGAGGCGATCGCCAACGGTCAAGGATCAACTTTAACGACGGAAGAATGGCCATTGTGGCAAGAACTTTTTCATTTACCTTGCCCCAGGGTAGAGGGGGTTAAAACGTTTTTCCAAGGACGGGAAAATGGGCTAATTCTAACGGCGCATAGTTGCCCAGTTAAGGAAAAATCGGTTCAAAAAAAGCGGCAATTTCCTTTACAAAAGCTTCAGGATGATTTAGGGGTGATTAACCAATTATTATCAGGAATTGAGTTGCCGAACAATGAATTGCTGCAGGATTTATCTTCTGTCAATCTTGCTGAATTTGACCCCATCAGCACGCCCCATTCCTCCCGCAATTTTTTTGAAGAAAGCCCGATTTTAAAAATCTGGTATGAAGCCAGCCATCGGCAATTAGAACAACAAAAACAATGGAATGAGAAATTAATTAACAATATCATTACCATCATGAGTGACCAGACCCGCAATCCCCTGGCCACCATTCGCATGGTAGTTGCAACTTTGCGAGCCACTCCCCCCACTCCAGAAAAGCTAGAGCAAAGGCTAGAAATCATCGATCAAGCGTGGCATAAACTTAATGATATTAACAGCAAAATTTTACAATTAAAACAACTCAAGCAAGAGGGTAACCAGTTAGAAATACAAAACTTAGAGATGATTTCCTTACTAAAGGAGATGATTGAAGACGCCACTCCCTTGAGCAAAGATAATCACAAAATAGAACTCCATTACGACCATGAAATTAATTCCGTGGCCGCCGACGATAAATATTTGCGGCAAATTTTCCAGGAACTGTTAGCTAATGCACAAAAATTTGCTGTGGCTGACAGTCCTATTGTTGTCACCGTAGAACAATGCGATCACACTGCAATGGAATTAAAAAAAAAGGTTAAATGCACTTTTAGCAATCATACGGTGGCCATAGATGCTCAAAATATCCAACATTTATTTGATCCCTTTTATCGGGAGCAATGGACCATTGATTCGGCGATCGCCGGAGTGGGGTTGGGGTTAACCATTGTCCGCACTTTAATCGAACAACTCAATGGTAAGATCAGCGTTGTGGGAAAGCCCTCCAGCCAGCCAGGCCAGAGTATAATAACTTTTACCTTAATGATTCCGGAGTCTGGGGCGACTGAATAATTTTTCCTCCGTTGATGATGGTCATTTCGCAACCGGTGGCGGATCGGCCCCTCAGTTGGTCGGGCTTGTCCCGTAAGCCCTGGCGCAGACAACTGGCGGTCACTAGAGTTTTTCTTTCCTTTGTGTTCTTTTTGTGGTGGGACCGACTCACGGCTCCCCAGTCTGCCCAACGGCGCTATCGTCGGGCCCAATGGTTGGTGCAACAATTACTTTATTTGGGCCCCACTTTTATCAAAATTGGTCAGTCCCTTTCCACCAGGGCCGACATTATTCCTGCTGAATATATCCAGGCCTTTACCCAACTCCAAGACCGAGTACCTCCCTTTGATTCCCGCCAGGCGATCGCCGTGATTGAAGAGGAATTGCACGGGGCGATCGATGAAGTTTTTCAACAATTTGAGGTTACTCCCCTGGCATCGGCCAGTTTAGGCCAAGTGCATAGGGCCGTATTACCCACGGGGGAAGCGGTGGTGGTGAAGGTACAAAGACCGGGATTAGACAGTTTATTAAATCTAGATTTTGAGCTTCTACATCAAACATTACGGCTGGCGAAAAGATGGTTGCCTGGGTTCCGAAATCTGGCTCAAAAATATGAAGTGGAAGCCATTTATCAAGAATTTTTCTCCCTACTATTTTTAGAAATTGATTATATCCACGAAGGAAAAAACGCAGAGAGATTCCGTCAAAATTTTGCTGATTATCCTCGGGTCAGAGTGCCAGAAATTTATTGGCAATATACTACTCGCATGGTTTTAACCCTGGAATATTTACCAGGCATTAAAGTGGACGATCGCCAAGCCTTAGAAACCGCTGGCATTGATTTAGATTTAGTCATTCAAACAGGCATTTGTGCCTATTTAAAACAACTACTCATTGACGGTTTTTTCCAGTCCGATCCCCATCCGGGTAACATGGCGGTGGATAGCCAAGGAGACTTGATTTTTTATGATTTTGGCACCATGGCGGAGGTGAAAATCATTGCCAAAGATCAAATGATACAAACCTTTTTTGCTGTACTGAAAAAGGATGCTAACCAAGTGTTGGAAGCCTTAATTTATATGGGCTTAGTGGAACCCAAAGGGGATCTCAGTCCCGTCAAAAGAATTATTAACTTTTTGCTCGATAACTTTCGGGACAAACCGATTGATATTAAAGCCTTTGACCAAGTGGGGGAAGAGGTCTATGCCATGTTCCAACAACAACCCTTCCGCTTACCTCCCCAAATGACCTTTATTTTAAAATCCATCTCCACCCTAGATGGCATCGCCCGGGCCTTGGACCCCCGCTATAATTTAATCGCCGCCAGTCAGCCCTTCATCCAAAGCGTCACCGTTGCCCAACCCAAACGTTCCCTGGCCATGGCACTGGTGCAACAGGTTAAACAATTTGCCCTCGACCAATTGAACAGACCATCCCGTAACCAACAATTTCTCCAGGAATTAACCGCCAAATTAGAACGGGGCGAGCTCCAGTTTGCCACCCGCTCCCCGGAAGGCGATCGCCTGTTGCGAAAAATCCACTTGGCCTTGAAAAGTCTAATTTTTGCCTGTTTAACGGGGTTTACCCTGCTGTCAGCGACGGTGCTGTTATCCACTGTGTATGCCCGCTTTGCCGTGATTGGCTTTGGCTTAGCGGGTTTATTTAGCCTCTTTCTACTGCGTTCTTTGATCAAGTTGGCGGTGCAGGAAAGGTTAGACCGACTGGTGCAGAAAAGGTAATTGACTTATTGACGCTGGAAACCGAATCAAGTGTGTCCAGATAAACAAGGTATTTTCTCCATAGGCTGCCCTAGGGAAATTTGCATTGTCCTCTTATTATTGGTTTATTGGTTAAATCACCTTACTCAATTTAGTACACAGACTGTGGTACCTTAAAGATTTCTCCTGTGTTTCTATGTATTGAACAACGGGGCCAGTGTAAGGCTATTAAAGGCTATTATATGAATTATGTTAGGTTGCAACCGATTCAGATAACTTATGTTCGGTTGGGCTGCCAAATACCCAGTCTGTTTTGCCCCCGTAAAAACCTTGCTCCTAGCAAGCAGCAAAGTATGCGCACTTCCTTTTTATAGCAGTTACCGGAAGCCTAACAACCGTCCAAGAAAATCTAACAAGATATTTCTTTTATTAGGAGTGGCGAATGAGTTCCCCAATAGACTCAGCTTCTGAAGAATTAGCGGCAGGGCGTCCCTCCACTCCAGAGGCTCTTATGGCTATCAGTTCAGAAAAATTGCCTAGCAATGACGATGATGTCGATTTGGTGTACGATGCGTTGCGCGCTATTCGCTCCCATCTCATGATGGAGGTTGCCTTCATTTCTGAATTTGCTTTCGGCAAAAGATATTTCCGCTACGTAGATTCTATTTCAGAAAATCCACCAATCAGGGTTGGAGATTCTAATCCCCTGGAAGAAAGCTATTGTCAGCAAATTGTTAACGGGAGTCTGCCCGAGGTCATTCCAGATGCCTGGCTGATCCCAGCAGCCATGGATTTTCCAGTCACAAAAGCCCTGCCAGTTAGAGCCCATATAAGTGTGCCCATCCGGTTTAGCAGTGGACAGATCTATGGCACCTTCTGTTGCTTTAGCTCTAAACCCAACTATTCCCTAGACAAACGAGATTTGTTAATGATGCGTACCTTTGCTGATTTTGCATCAAGGCAAATCGAAAGACGGATTGTCAGTGAAATAGCTTGTAAAGAAAAGTTCGAGAGGGTTAGATTCGTCCTGGACACTTCAGCCTATAAAATTGTTTACCAACCCATTTTTAACTTTGAAGACGACCGGATTGTGGGATTTGAGAGTTTAACCCGCTTTTCCCATTTGCCAATGCGTAGTCCAGATATTTGGTTTGCTGAGGCGGAGGAAGTTGGTCTGGGGGAAGAGCTTGAAATGGCTGTCATCAAAAAAGCCATCGTTGCACTCCACCATCTGCCCCAACACATCTACATTTCCCTCAACGTATCTCCAGATAATATTGCCAATGGGGCGATCGCCCGGGTGCTTGAAAATGTGCCACTTGATCGGATTGTTCTTGAAGTGACTGAGCATACCGCCATATCTGACTACCCGAGGGTGTTATCGATGCTGGAACCATTGCGCAGTAAGGGCTTACGTCTGGCTGTTGATGACGCTGGTGCTGGCTATTCCAGTTTTCGTCACATCCTCCAAATGCACCCTGATTTGATCAAGCTCGATATTTATCTAGTTCGGCATATTGATACTGACTGCAAACTCCGTGCTTTAGCCAAAGCCCTGGTCAGCTTTGCCGATGAAACCGCCGTTAAAGTGATCGCTGAGGGGGTCGAAACCCCAGAAGAATTGGATTCTTTGCTACGCATCCGGGTAAATAATGCCCAAGGGTATTTCCTGGGGCGACCCATGGAGATGGAAGCGGCGATGGCACTTTTGTAGATGGGGTGGATTTGTTGGTCTGGCAATAATTGGGGGTCAGAATGGCTTTTCCAACACCCCCTTAGTTTATTGGTTCTGGTCAAAATTGCCTAGCGCAGAGACCCAGGGAAGATTAGATTAGAAACAATGCTGTCAACCAAGGTAAAAATACTGTGATTTTAGTTGTGGGAGCCACCGGCGGCGTGGGCAAACGGGTAGTTAAGTTGCTCGTTGACGGGGGCCAAGATGTGCGGGTATTGGTGCGGGATTTACCCAGGGCCCAAAAACTTTTCCAAGCTTGGTTTGGGGGTCAGCTACCCGATCGCCTGGAATTTTTTGGGGGCGATTTAACTATTGCTGAAAGTCTGACTCCAGCATTAATGGCGAGAGTGACGGCGGTGATTTGTTGTAGTGGCACCAAGGTTCAGCCGGTGGAAGGGGACACTCCCCAACGGGAAAAGTATTACCAGGGACTCAAGTTTTACCTGCCGGAAGTGGTGGATGTGCCGGAACAGGTGGAGTATGAAGGCATTAAAAATTTACTGGCGGTGGTCCAAGACCATATACAACCCAAGGAAAGTACCTTAATGGATTTTAGTCAGACCAATTCTCCCCGATTGGCCTGGTATTCCGTTGATGATGGGGTGATGGGGGGAGTCAGCGCTAGCCAATGGCGACTGACCGGCGATCGGGCTTTATTCACCGGGGAAGTTTCCACCGTCAATAATGGGGGCTTTGCCTCGGTACGATCGCCAAATTTTGAGCCAGCTTTGGATCTTTCCCACGCTGAGGGTATCCAACTCCGCACCCAGGGGGACGGCAAACGCTACAAATTCATTGTCCGCAGTCAGAATGAATGGGATGGACTGAGCTACTGTTACTCCTTTGATACGTTCAACAATCGTCCCCAAACGGTCTGCATTCCCTTCCAGCAATTAATTCCCGTCTTTCGGGCGAAGACCGTGCCAGAAAAGGGCCCATTTAATCCCTCCCAGGTGTCCGCTTTGCAGTTGATGCATAGCAAATTTGAGTATGACGGTGGCCTAAACCCCAGCTTTTCTCCAGGCATATTTGGTTTGGAAATTGAGTCGATTAAAACCTATGCCAATCCCCTCACGCCCCAGTTCATCCACGTCAGTTCGGCGGGGGTCACCCGTCCCGGTCGTCCAGGGTTAAATTTAGCGGAAGAACCCCCTGCGGTGCGTCTCAATGAACAATTGGGGGGCATTTTGACCTGGAAGTTACGGGGGGAAGATGCCATCCGGGGCAGTGGACTGACCTACACCATCATTCGACCCTGTGCTTTAACGGAATCGGAAAATCCAGAAATGTTGCAATTTGCCCAGGGGGATAATCTACGGGGGCAAGTTAGTCGCTGGGCGATCGCCAAGTTATGCGTGGATAGCTTGCAATTGGCAGAAGCCGGGGGCAAAACCTTTGAAGTCAGTGCCAGTGAGCCGGGCAGTAACCAGGCCGCCTGGCCATTTCTGCTCAGACAACTGAATTTTGATCAACGTTGATTTTCTAAGGAGTACTTTCTTCCACTGTTTATGGTAGCAATCTAAGCTGAAAGCCTATCTATTCAGGGTCTAACTCGTTCTGCCCCAGCTTTAGTTTGGGATAGGGCAACCCCTGTTGGCCAAAGGCCCGTTTAGCCCGACGGATTAAATCGGTTTGGTAGGCAAATTCATCCCGGGCATCCATGGGATAGGAACGGAGCTTAAATTCGGTGCCCCAGATGTGTTCTTTCATCACCACCACAATGGGAATGCTGAGTTGGGTGTAGCGACTGCTGTAGGCGGCCTGGTACAAAATGCGGATAACCTGTTCCACGTCAACGCTGTGGTCAAAGTAAAAGCTAGTGGCCACCTGGGCTTCGAGGTTGCCCCCATTGGCATTGGAAATGGGTTCTGTCCAAGTTTTGTTATGGGGAATGGTGACGTTATTGTCATCCGGGGTCTGTAGACAAATACCCCGCAGTCCATAGCCCGTCACTTCGCCGTAATGATCGCCAATTTGAATCCGATCGCCTACCCGATAGGGGGCTTCAAACAGGGCCACCACCCCGGCAATAATGGAGCTAATGTAATCTTTAAATGCAAAACCCAGAGCCACCGCAATGGTTCCAGTCAAGGCCAATAAATTACCTTCCGATAAATTAAAAAATAGGTTTAATAAATAGGAAATGGTAACCAGTAAAATTAGCGCTTTGCAAAACGGCAAGGATTGTTTTACCAACAGCCGAAAGCGCCGGGGAACCCGCTCCGAAATCCAGTTGGTCACCTTTTGGATCACCGCCATCATGCCATAGGCGATCGCCACAGTAATTACGGCTCGAATAATTTTGCGGATGGTCAAATCCGTCAACAGGCTTTCGGGAATTTCGTCCGGGGCAGTCATCTGGGCCAAGGGCAGGGAGGGCAGATCCTGGAGCCAAAATGTCCACTGATCATTCAGATAAACTACCGGCAAATAATGGGCGATGGCATTCCCATTCAAATCAAAAAAATCTGGCAAAACTGTTACATTTAGCATCATCTTCCCCCCACAAAGAAATTATTATTGGCCAATTCACTTTGCAGTTGTTGATAGTAAGTGGGACAAATAATTAAATCTCCCCAACGACGCTCCAGAATATCTTCCCGCAGCAGCCATTGCACCCTAGCCTGGATTTGACTTTCCGGTTCCCCTAAACTCAGAGCTAGGTGCCCAGGACTAATGCGGCCGTGGATCATCAAAGAATGGAGCAAATACAAGTCTAGGTTGGTAAGGGACGGTAAGCTCGGTTGGGCAGGGCTAACTTGGGACAAAGGAGAGATTCGGTCCTCGTTTTCTTTGGTATTGAGCACCAATTGAGCCGGGTCTTCTGTTTCCATCACTTGCTTTTCTATGCGCAGACTCCGCAACCAAAGTTTAGCTGCAATGGAACTAACCCCCTGGGAGCAGTCCGCTAGGCTTTGCCAATAAACTTCGACTTCTTCTTGGTCATCTGACGACGCTGGATCAGCACTAACCGGGTCGGCAAGGTCTTCGTTGGTGGTGGTGCCCCATTGTTCTGTGAGGGGGGCTAACCAACTGTGGAGCATTTCCCCCGTTAAGGTTGGCAGAGGACGTACATCATCGAAATAGGCACTGATCTGGCCGACAAAATCCAGGAAGTCCCAGGCCCAGGAGTTACAACCAATCAGCCAAAAGTACTGGGGGTTATGGACAGTAATTTCCCGCAAAAAACCAATGCCGTCCCAACCGCTAATGCAACGCAAAAAGCATTGTTCTAGGGAAGGAATTACCACCACGGTGGTGCGCTGTTCCAAACACGCCACATCTTGACTTAGTTCCACTCCCTGGCCGTCAAACTCAATGCCACCCTGGGCTTCGAGGGCCCGTCGTAATTGTCCCGTTATGGTCAAAGGATCGGGGGGGCGACGAAAATCCCCCAGGGGCTTAACCACCGTCACCTCTAAATCATTTTCCCAGCCCTGGAGACTGTCCTGCAAAATTTTGGTGATCGGCTCCACTGGATTGGCCAAAATCACCAGGCTATTGGGGGCCTCTAGGTTCTTTTGCCAGGCCTTTAGGCTATCTTCCAGGGCGGCATGGATAGCTTCGGTGTAGGCGCTGGGGGTAGCAAGGGAGTTAATGGATTGGAGCAATTCCGCTTCTAATGTGTCCGGCAAGGGCACCAAATCCTTGTGGGAATGGTCGTTCTCCTGACTCTTATGCAACCAGAAAAATAATTTCTGCTTAAGAAACTGCCAGGTAAAACCCACCATTGCCATGTTCTTATCTGCTCCACAGCGTGGGGTGATTTTTAGCTAAGCGGGTAACGCGATTCGAACGCGCGACATCAACCTTGGCAAGGTTGCGCTCTACCACTGAGCTATACCCGCAAATTTCAAACTTTTACCAATATGCCAAAGAAAGATTTTTCTGTCAACAATCGGCCAGGATTTTTTTGTGGTGGCCGGGAAATCTGACTTACACTGGCGATGGATGCTTCTTTTCGATTACCGTCATGGCCCCTTCCCCTGTCCCCCTACTTTCCCTTTCCCTGCCGGAGTTAACCTCCTGGGTGCAAACCACTGGCCAACCGGCCTATCGGGGTAAGCAAATTCACCAATGGCTGTACCAAAAAGGGGCCCGTTCCCTCAACACCATGACGGATTTGCCCAAGGCTTGGCGGGAAAAAAATGCTAATTATCCCATCGGGCGATCGGTGATTGACCACTGTGCGGTGGCCCCGGACCACACCAGGAAATATCTGCTCCGTTTGGCCGATGGTTTGATCATTGAAACGGTGGGCATTCCCAGCAGTAAGCGTCTGACGGTGTGTGTTTCCTCCCAGGTGGGCTGTGCCATGGATTGTAATTTCTGTGCCACGGGTAAGGGGGGTTTCATCCGTAACTTGCAGAGTTATGAAATTGTGGACCAGGTGTTGACGGTGCAGGAGGAATTTCAAGAACGGGTGAGTAATGTGGTTTTTATGGGCATGGGAGAACCGTTGTTAAATTTGCCCGAGGTGGTGAAGGCGGTGGAATGCCTTAATCAAGTGGTGGGTATTGGCCAGCGGGCGTTGACCATTTCCACTGTGGGTTTGCCAGGGAAAATTCGCCAACTAGCCGATCGCCATTTGCAGGTGACGTTTGCGGTTAGCCTCCATGCCCCCAATCAAACTTTGCGCCAATCGTTAATTCCCAGTGCCCGGCACTATCCCCTGGAGCAATTGTTGGCAGACTGCCGGGCCTATGTGGAAACCACGGGGCGGCGGGTGACGTTTGAGTATGTTCTGCTGGCGGGGGTTAATGACCAACCAGTCCATGCCGAAGAATTGGCCCAAAAGTTGCGGGGTTTCCAAACCCATGTCAATTTAATTCCCTACAATCCCATCTCCGAGGTGGATTATCAGCGCCCCACGGAAGCCCAAATTAATCAATTTGCCCAGGTTTTGAGTGACCATCGCATTGCAGTCAGTGTTCGTTATTCCCGGGGTGTACAAGCGGATGCGGCCTGTGGCCAGCTACGGGCTTCCCGCCAAGAAGAATTAACCGCTACGGTTTGAGAAGCCCCCTAGTCCCCCAAATGAGCTGGAGCTTTAGTTAGATGATCCATGTGGTGGGCATTGGCCTGGATGGTGCTGAAGGGTTAACTGGGTCAGTGCTGGCATTAATTGCTAAAGCCAAAATGTTGGCCGGTGGCGATCGCCATTTGGGTTACTTTCCCCAGTATGGCGAAAAAAGCTTAGTAATCAAGGATTTTTCAGCGGATTTAAATAAAATTAAGCAAATTCACCAGACTTTAGGGTCAGGGGAAACTATTGTCGTTTTAGCTTCCGGTGATCCCCTTTACTTTGGCCTGGGACGGTTGTTACTAGAAAAATTTTCTGCGGAGCAATTAAAATTTCATCCCCATGTGAGTTCCATTCAACTAGCCTTTAACTGCTTAAAAATGCCTTGGCAGGATGCCACCATCATCAGTGCCCACGGCCGAGTCAACGATTTTCTCAAACAAGCTTTGCAGAAAGGGGCAGAAAAATTGGCCATTCTCACGGACGGGCAAAATCATCCAGGGGCGATCGCCAATTTATGTCTATCCCTGGGGTTAACCACCACCTACCAAGCTTGGGTTTGTGAAAATTTGGGGGCGGAAAATGAACAGATTCAATCCTTTGATTTACCATCTTTAGCGGCACTAACCGCAACAGATTTTGCCTCCCTCAATGTAGTGGTGTTAGTTAAGCAAAAACCGGAAAATGCCGCCATTGATCCCAAGCAATTACCCATTTTTGGCATTGCGGATCATTATTTTGCCAGCTTTAAAGACCGCCCCGGCATGATTACCAAGCAGGCGATCCGGGTGCAAATTCTGGCCGCTTTGGCTCTACGACCCCGACAAATTATTTGGGACATTGGGGCTGGCACGGGATCCGTGGCGATCGAATCTGCTCGGCTTTGTCCCCAGGGAAAAATTTTTGCCATCGAAAAAACTAGCGCTGGCCAACAGTTAATCGAGCAAAACTGTCAACGATTCCAGGTGGAAAACGTGGCTTTGGTGGCCGGCCCCGCCCCGGAATTTTTAAGCGATTTACCTACCCCAGACCGGATCTTCATTGGCGGCAATGGGGGGCAATTAATGCCTATTTTGCAGGCCTGTGGGGAACGCCTACAACGAGACGGCTTAGTGGTGATGGCGATCGCCAGTTTGGAGCATTTGAGTTTGGCCCTGGGTTGGTTTAAGCAACAACAATGGCAGGTGAAAGTGCAACAGGTGCAAATTAGCCAGAGTGTTAAATTTGCTGAACTGACCCGTTTTGATCCCCTTAATCCCATTTATCTACTCACAGCGGCCAGGAACTCCATGGGTCACAGCTAGCCCGGTTAACTTCCCCCAATGGTGTGTTCTACACTAAAAGGCACCATTAACATTTTCCCGTTGCCACTTTGCTATCCTCTGCCCCCCAACAAACCGATTCTGCTTTGGCGGAGCTAAAGAATTTAGCCCAAACCCTACTGCCCCGGCTGGTGGAAATCCGTCGCCATCTCCATGCCCATCCAGAGTTGAGCGGTCAAGAATATCAAACGGCGGCCTATGTGGCGGGGGTGCTGTCCTCCTGTGGTCTCCACGTCGAAGAGGCGATCGGTAAAACGGGAGTGGTGGGGCAATTGTCTGGCAAAGGCGAAGATTCCCGACTGTTGGCCATCCGCACCGATATGGATGCGTTACCTATCCAGGAAATGGTGGGTCTGGCCTTTGCTTCCCGCCATCCTGGAGTAATGCACGCCTGTGGCCACGATATCCACACCACTTTGGGTTTGGGTACGGCCATGGTGTTGTCCCAAATGAGCGCTAAGTTACCGGGGGATGTGCGCTTTTTGTTTCAACCGGCGGAGGAAATCGCCCAGGGGGCCAGTTGGATGATCCAAGATGGGGCAATGAAGGGGGTGAACCATATTTTGGGAGTGCATGTTTTTCCTTCCATTCCGGCTCAGCAGGTGGGCATTCGCTATGGTGCATTGACGGCGGCGGCGGATGATCTAGAAATTTTTATCCAAGGGGAATCGGGCCATGGCGCTAGACCCCACGAGGCGATTGATGCCATTTGGATTGCTGCCCAGGTGATCACGGCTCTACAACAGGCCATTAGTCGTACCCAAAATCCCCTCCGACCGATGGTGCTTTCCCTGGGGCAAATTAGTGGCGGCCGGGCCCCCAATGTGATTGCTGACCAAGTACGTATGGCCGGCACAGTGCGATCGCTCCATCCCGAAACCCATGCCCAATTACCCGAATGGATCGAAGGTATTGTGGCCAGCGTTTGTCAGACCTATGGTGCTAAGTATGAGGTCAATTACCGTCGGGGAGTGCCTTCAGTACAGAACGATGCCCAGCTAAATAAATTGTTGGAAAGCTCGGTACGCCAAGCCTGGGGAGAGGAAGCCCTACAACTCATTCCCGAACCATCCCTGGGGGCAGAGGATTTTGCTCTATACCTAGAACACGCCCCCGGAGCCATGTTTCGCCTAGGCACGGGTTTTGGCGATCGCCAGGTGAATCATCCTTTGCACCATCCCCGCTTTGAAGCTGATGAAGCGGCAATTTTAACGGGGGTTGTCACCCTCAGCTATGCCGCCTGGCAATATTGGCAGAATATCGCAATTTAACAATTTAAAATACTAAATTAACCCCTAGAAATTAAAGGGCAATGCTAGATAATAAACTCTCTTTCTTTTAAGTAGATTAGAGCAATGCGTTATCATTTCTCATTTTGATCGCTCTGTTAACTTATGACATAAACAATAAACGCAGGTGTGCTATGTGACATCGATAAATTCCATAGAACCGAAGATCAAATTATCTTTTAATAAAAATTGGACAATTGTATATCTATCAATGAATGATTTGCGATATATCGATCTTCGTTAGTATGTATTCCATTCTTTTTTGTAGAACCTGTTTTTTCTGTTTTTAGCTTTGATGGAAATGTATATAAATGTAGCTGACCTGACGGATTATAAAATTCTATATCGAAATCTTTCAAGATTTTAAAAAAGTGATTATCTTCAAGAAAATTTGGATTTTTAGTCACCAGCCAACCTTTTTTAATTCCTTCATAGACTAACAGCCAATGTTCAGATAGCAGTGCATTATCATCAAGCTCACTTTCAATTTGTGTAAAATCCGAATTTCCCTGAATTAACTGAGTTGTTTTAGTAATATCAAGTAAAATTAGGAGAGAAACGGCATTGTTCATTTCAAAAACATAATCGACTGTCTTTTGCTCAATGGTAATTTCAAATGTCTTAGCCAACCATAGTGACCACGAAACTTCGAAGTCATGATTCATTTGGCTGTGGTTTTTGATGATTTCTTCAATTATTTCTTTTAGTTTATTCTTAGAATCTTGATCTAAATAATCTTTGTAAGATAGTAAAATTCTTGTCGTAATATCTAATACCGCTGGCTGTATTAGTACTGTTGCAAGCAACAAAGTCTCAAATAATTTCCAATTTTCTTTGGAAATCTCTATTGTTCCAAATTCAAAGGTTTTTAAAGCATATTTGGAGATGGTGTCTGATTTTGATGGTTCTCTTTCAATCATTCTCCAAATCAGACTAAAATAACGTTTTATACTGTACTCAGTCTTTGTGTCATTAAATTTAAATTGAGACAAAGTATAGCTAAACTCATCTTCAAATAAAAATGGAGATTCTCTTATTTTAACTTTTGCTTCATTTATTTCTAATTGAAAGTCGTTTAAGATCTTTTGCAAGGTTTTTAATACTTGGTCTGCCTGATCTTTGCTTTTAACAAACAAGTGATAATCATCATAAAACCTACAACCTTTAAGATCAATATTCTGGAATTTTTCGTGAAGTATGTTGTCAATTCTGCAAGCAATAATTTCTGCAATTATATGAGATGTGTCAGGTCCAATTGGAATACCAATAGATTGCCTATCTTGGCAACCTCTAATGCAATTGTCAATTTCATCCGCTATTGTGTATAAAATGGCATTGTCATCACCACTATCAATTAACTCTATTAATGATTGCTTATTATTAAAATAATATTTTGCTTTTCTCTTTCCCAAGAAAGCCCATGTTATTGAATGAGTATAAATAGTGGGATAAAATTTTGATATGTCAACACGAATTTCTATCAGCTTATTAAATGAAGCATTGATTCTTTGAGTGATAAAATCACTGACACTTTTACTATTAGTTCGGACAGCGCGATTATTTGTTTCTTCAGGAACAGGAAAACTTTTCGAGTATTGTGATTCTTTAAAAATATCTTGAATTTGTCTCCAGTTATCAGCTATTTTTTCTGATAAAAGTATAAAGTGTTTGGGATTTGGAATTCCCAAAAAACGTCTCGAAAACTTTCCCTTAGAAATAGAAAAGCAAATACAACTTGATGAGTTATATTGACTGATAAAATTATCTCTGTACTCCTTTTTTCTTTTTTTAAAATTCTTATTTGACTCTTCAGGATTTTTTATTAAAGCAAATTCTGGGCTATTTATTTCTGTATTGCGCGAATAAGTATTATTCCAACATAAGATAATTTCATTGACTTTTTCTGCAAGTCCAAGCGTGTTAAATGGAGGTGGCAATTCTTTTGGGAAATAACCTTTTCCTATTAAATTTTTTAGCTCTAGATTTTTCAACTTTATAAACTCCTAAAATCTTGGCTCAACAATCACAATCTTGGTTTACGCTTTTTTTACAAAATAAATAGACCATAAGACTAGTTTGATGGCGCTATTTTTAGCATCATAAACAGTTCTTTGTAACCTATAAGAGAAGCTACGGGGAAAAATCGTGCCGAATCCATACACAGAACTAATTCATATAATCATTCATAAGTTCAAAGACTATATTAACTTAAAAACACTATAAAAATTTGCAAATTACAAATTTATTTTTTGGTGGACAAAGCTCCTGGTGATGGGCCGGGAAGAGTTCACCTTGGCTAAGGTAAGTGTTTCCATGGCCATGCCAACAGAATGTTAAGTTTTATGTATGGGTTTAAGGTTCCTGGTACGCAGGATAATGAAAGTAGAGTAGTTTAATTGCCCAGATTTTTTGCCAACGATGACCCATTCCTCTGAATCCAATCCGACTTTGAGCGCTGCTGAAGCCGCTGAACTGATCCGTTCCCTGTTGCATAAAGAGGGTACCTGGGTAGATTGGGGCAAAAAATGTCAGCAATTGCAGAAGTCCGGTTACGGTGCTGAAGAAATTTTTGAGCAGTCCGGTTTCCAAAAAGTGCAGCAAAATTTGGTCATTGTGGCTAGTCAAGTCTATGAAAGTCTGGTTAAGCAGGGCATAGATGAACCAGTCTTGGCCTATTTTCGTGGTCCCAAAAGCGATGTGCTTTACGAGCTCCGCATCCTCAACCATCAACAAAGGGCGATCGCCGCAGTGGAGGCCCAACAGAAAAACCTGGCCGCCGATGAAGCGAAGGAATTGGCCAAAGCATTTCAGGAGTTTGGTTATCTGTCCCAACTGCCAGAAGGTTTTACTGACCATCCCGGAGATGCCCTAGCTTATCAATGTTGGAAATTGGCCCGGCAGAAAAAGAACTTACCGGAAAGAACCCGTTTAATCGTCAAAGGATTGAAATTCGCCCATTCCCCCAACGCCCGCCAGGCGATCGAAAAATTACTGACCGATTTAACTACCCAGCCCAGCCGGAAAGCGCCCCTGGTGCCCGTGTTTCGCCTCGAGGAAGACCAGGAAGCGGCCCGACTCATTCCAGTGGCAGGGACTTTTCCCCTCCAGCCCCAGATAGTGCAGGCAGTGCAACCCCTAGAGCAAGTGGAACCCTTTGGCTTAGTTAATTACCAAGGCAATGGAGCGGTGGTGCCGGTGCCCCAGTGGCAAGCGATTTTAACAGCGGTGGATCCGGTGGCTATTTTCTGCCAAGCAGGGGAAGTGTCAGAATCCTTAGCCCGTAAGGATGAACAGGTTTTAGTGGTGGTGGACCGCAGCCAAACAAACTGGAATGATGGCAGTTATTTTCTGTTCAGCCAGGGGGAAACGCTGGCAATTCAATGGTGTGAAACGGAGCCGGAAAAAGAAATTCTGGCCAAAGTGGTGTTGGTGCTACGGCCGAAGAAAATTTTCGATGCCAATAACCTGCGGGAACCCTGGCAAATGGATGATTAGGCCCGCAGTGCAGTTTCCCATCCCAGGGCAGAAAATCTTGCAGTAAGCTAAAGGAAAAAGTTTGAGTTGCTCCCCATGCGTATCGACCTTTCCTTGCTGTTAAGTGACCAAAATTTGGATGCTGGGGCCCCCACCAGTCAGCGGCAGTTGCGGGTAGCAGTGGCGGCCAAAGCGGACGAGGCCGATCGCCGGTTGCCCCTAAATTTATGTTTGGTGTTGGACCACAGCGGTTCCATGGATGGCCAACCCCTGGAAACGGTCAAAAGTGCAGCCCTGGGATTAATTGATCGCCTGGGGGAGGATGACCGGCTGTCGGTTATTGCCTTCGACCATAAAGCGAAAATTATTATTGAAAACCAACAGGTGCGGAACGGAGCGGCGATCGCCAAGGGCATTGAAAGGTTGAAAGCGGAAGGGGGCACCGCCATTGATGAGGGGCTAAAACTAGGCATTCAGGAAGCGGCAAAAGGCAAGGAAGACCGGGTTTCCCACATTTTTTTGCTCACCGATGGGGAAAATGAACACGGGGATAATGACCGTTGTCTCAAACTAGGCACCGTCGCATCGGATTATAAATTAACAGTACATACCCTTGGTTTTGGCGACCACTGGAATCAGGACGTGTTGGAGGCGATCGCCTCTGCGGCCCAGGGCAGTTTGAGTTATATCGAAAATCCCAACGAAGCATTGCAGACTTTTAGTCAACTGTTCCAGCGCATGAGCAGTGTGGGGCTCACCAATGCCCAGCTTTTGCTGGAGTTAGAACCCCCAGCCCATCTCGCCACTGTTAAGCCTGTGGCCCAGGTATCCCCGGAAACCATGGATTTAACCGTGCAAACTCAGGGGCAAAACTATGAGGTTCGTTTAGGGGATTTGATGACCGACCAGGAAAGGGTATTACTCCTCAACCTTTACCTAGACCAATTACCTCCGGGCAGTCACGTCATCGGCCAGGTGAAAATTCGCTACGATGACCCCGCTTCGGGCCAAACTAATTTGCTGTCCGAGCCTTTACCCTTGACCATTCAGGTGCAAACCCAATATCAACCAAGCACCGATGCCCAGGTACAGGAATCCATTCTCAGCTTGGCCAAATATCGTCAGACCCAAATCGCTGAAACTAAGCTCAAAGCCGGCGATCGCCAAGGGGCGGCCACCATGCTCCAAACCGCCGCTAAAACGGCCCTACAGATGGGAGATAAAAACGGGGCCACCGTCCTGCAAACCAATGCCACTAGGCTCCAATCCGGGGAAGATTTGTCCGAAGGCGATCGGAAAAAGACCCGCATGGTCAGCAAAACCACCCTCCAGGCACCGTCGTCCCCACCGTCGGAATAATGGTTTCCTCTGGGGCTATGGGAAGCAAAACCGCTAGGTTCTGGCAAAGGTTGATCGCCATTGGTCTGCTGTGGGGCGGCCTATGGATGGGGCCCACGGCCAGTCAAACCATGCCCAACAGCGATGCCCGCACTTTATACGAAGCTGGTGTAGAACAATTCAACCAAGAAAAACTTCCCGCCGCCATCGAATTGTGGCAAAGAGCCCTGGCAATATTTGAACAAAATGGCGATCGCCGGGGCATGGGGGACTGTCTCTATGAATTAGGCTTTGCTTACTATTGGTTGGGGGAATATGACCAAGCGATCAGTAATTACCAAGCAAGCTTACTGATCGCCGAAGAATTTGCCGATGTACAAAGACAGGGAACGCTATGGGGCTACCTTGCGGATGCCTATTTCTATGCTCCTGCCTACGCTGGACGCCAGGACTTGATTATCTCTGCGGCGGAAAAAAGTTTAACCCTAGCGGAAGCGAGCGGGGACTACCTGCGGCAGTGGTTTAGCCATCACCGTTTAGGGGAAGTACACAATGGTCTGGGAAATTATGCCCAAGCTCTGCACCATTACCAACGGGCTTTGGCAGTGGCAGAAATTCTTCAAGATCCCTCACTACAACGTTTAGCCCTTGCCAATGTGGGTTTAATCCATATCCGCCAAGAAAATTACCGACCAGCATTGGAAATTTGGCAACGGGAATATGGCCTGCGCCAGCAGTTGGGGGAAACGGAAGGGGCCGCCGAAAGTCTGCAACTTTTGGGTTTTGCGGCCTACTGGCTCAATGATTATGGCCAAGCCATTCATTACTATCAAAAAAGTCTGGAATTAGCCCGGGCCACTGAGCAACGGAAAACGGAGCAGTTATCCCTGGCTGGGCTGGGGGATGCTTATTATTACGTGGGGGACTATGCCCAGGCTCAACAATTTCACCAGGATAGTTTGACCATTGCGGAGCAGTTAGAAGATTGGGAAGTAATGGCAACCCTCTACAACGCTTTGGGCACCGATTATTACACCCTGGAACAGCCAGAAGAAGCGATCGCCTATTACGAAAAATCCTTAGATTTAGCCCAAAAGTTACAGTCCCGGGGCAATACCTTTGCCAATGCCCTATCGGGGTTGGGGCAGATTTATCTTGAACAAAATCAACCTTCCCAAGCCCTGGACTATTTTCACCAAAGCCTAGAAGTTTATCGGGCCATGGGTAATCGCTATAACGAAGGAGCCGCCCTCAGTAACATTGGCCATGTTTACCTCCAACAAAAACGCTATGACCAGGCGATCACCAATTTTCAACGACGTTTAGCCATTTCGGAGGAAATTGAGGAAATCCATGGCCAAGCCCAAGCCTTAGGGGAAATTGGTCTGACTTTAATACTGCAGAAGAAATATGCCGAGGCAGAGGCACCATTAAGGGCAAGTTTGGCCCTATCGGAATCAATCCGGGAAAAGTTAAAGGAAGATCAACTCAAAGTTTCCTTTTTTGATACCCAAGCTTCCGTATATCGCCTATTGCAATTAGTCCTGATTAAGCAAAACCGAGTCGAACGGGCCCTGGAAATTGCCGAACGGGGCCGGGCTCGGGCCTTTGCGGAATTGTTAGCCCAGCAACTAGACCCCCAGGATCGGCGGATTAACCTAGAATCCCCTGACTTAGAAACCATACGGGCCACGGTCCAGCGGGAACAGACCACAGTGGTGCAGTATTCCCTCATTGATGAAGTTAATCAACTTTATATTTGGGTCATACAACCGGACGGAAAAATCCAATTTCGCCAGACGGATCTGGGGGATCTAGAGCAATTACCCCAGGTGGATATTGGCCAAACCGTCACCCTGGCCCAAAGAGCGATCGCCGGTCAACGCCCCCAAGCACTATTGGCTAATCCAACCCCCCATAATCCCCTCTGGCAACTGGAGCAAATTTTGATCGAACCCATTGCGGATCTTCTCCCCCAAGATCCCAATCAAGCGGTCATTTTCATTCCCCAAGGCCCCCTCTTTTCCGTGCCCTTTCCTGCTCTGACCAATGGCAGGGGCGAAGCCTTAATTGACCGCCATATTCCCCGCACCATGCCTTCACTACAGGTTTTGGCCCTCACCCAACAGCTAGAAACAAATCTTCCCCCTCAAGTTGATTCTCCGAACAGTAAAGGCCACAAGTCTGACCTCATTGTCGGTAATCCCATCCTGGCGGATAGCCTGCAACAATCCCCCTATGGCCTAGGCAATCTCCCCCACGCCGAAGCAGAAGCAATGGCGATCGGGCAACTATTGCAAACTAAACCCTGGTTAGGGAAAGAAGCTACCCTGACTGCAATTATGCCCCAGGTGCCAGAGGCCAGAGTCATCCACCTTGCCACCCACGGATTACTGGACAATTTTCGCCAGGGGGGTCTGCCAGGGGCGATCGCCTTGACGCCGGAGGGAGACAATAACGGCTTATGGACCGCCAATGACATTGTGCAACTCCAGATAAAAGCAGAATTAGTGGTGCTGAGCGCTTGTGATACGGGGCGGGGAAAAATTACCGGGGATGGGGTGTTGGGGCTATCCCGGGCTTGGTTAACGGCGGGAGCTAAAAGTGTACTGGTTTCCCTCTGGTCTGTACCCGATGAACCCACGGCTCTGTTAATGACCAATTTTTACCAAAACCTAGCCCAGGGAGAAAATAGCGCCACTGCCCTTAGGGATGCCATGGTGACAGTCCGGCAAAAATATCCCCGACCAGTCAATTGGGCCGGCTTTACGGTAATGGGAGCCAGTGAGACCTTATCCGTACCATAGCTAGGGCCGGGGTAGATCGGCTTTTGACTAACTTAACTTAATCAACCTCAAAATCTGGTGGTGGAAGGGCTAGTTACCTGCACATCCAACGCCGCCTTGGGATAGGCAATCCTTTGGTGGTGGAACTGTTGCCACACCCGCACAAACACATCGGCAATAATAGGCAGTTCTTCGTATTTCAAGCCGCTATCCTGCAATTGGTTGTCCCGCCAGCGGGCTTTAAAAATACGGTTAACCATGGCCATAGCAGTTTCTGGATTAGCTTCCCTGAGGGAACGCAATGCCGCCTCACAACTGTCCGCCAGCATGACAATGCCCGTTTCCCGAGACTGGGGAATGGGCCCCGGATAGCGAAATTCTTCCTCATTGATCGGCGGTTCTCCGGCCTTTTCCGCCGCTTCTTTGGCTTGAATATAAAAATAAGAAATCAACATTTGTCCCTGATGTTCCGGAATAAAGTCCCGCACCACCTGGGGCAAACCATAACGTCGGGCCATCACTAACCCTTCGGAAACGTGTTTTTTGATAATGTCCACACTGACGTAGGGATCATTGATTTCGTCGTGTTTATTGGGGCCCCCCATTTGATTTTCGATGAATCCCAAGGGGTCGTGCATTTTACCAATGTCATGGTATAAAGTTCCGGTTCTGACCAGTTCAACGTTACAGCGCAATTCCCTCGCTGCCGATTCCGCTAAACAAGCCACAAATAGGGTGTGTTGGAAAGTACCGGGGGCCTCCTTGGCCAACCTTTGTAGTAGGGGGCAGTTGGGATTACTCAATTCCACCAACCTAGTGGGGGTCACCACGTCGAACAATCTTTCTAGGTAAGGGGAAACGCCGATCGCCATGGCACTCCAGGCTAAACCAAGTAGGCCATAGACAATGGCACTGGGGAGGGCCGTGTACCAAATAATTGTGACTGCCGACGCGTTAACAATTAGATATGTGAATAAATAAACTATGCCCTGGGTAGCGCCTACCCCCACCCCCAACAGGGCCAACTCATCCCGGGAACGGAGCTTGCTGGCAATCATACCTGCTAGCAAAGCCGCCGCCCCACTACCCAGCAAATATTCCCAAACGATGGATTCCATGGCAAAGGCGGATAATCCCCCCACCAATACCACTTGGGTGATGGCTAGGGTGGGGCCGTAAAAGCTACTGGTGAGTAAGCTAATGGCCGGCAGGTTATTGTAAATCGGATCAAGTAAAAATAAAACGGGTGTGCTAATACTGAGCAGGCAGAGGAGAATGTGATCTCGCCGCCGTAGGGGCCGATGGATGCGTCGACTCACCCCACAGAAAATGATTAAGGCTCCCCCCACTAACCCCGCTGTCCGCAGTAGACCCTGCCAATTGATCTGTCGTTGACTCAGGCCGTAGCCATCCAGCAAAACAAATTGTTCCTGGGTAATGGCTTCCCCTGCCCGCACAATTACACTGTTTTTCTCCGCGGATACCTTGACGGTTTCCATGGCCAATACGGCTTTTTCCGCTAGGTTTTTGGTGGCTTCCTTGTCAACAGTGAGATTATATTTATCCCTGAGTAAATTATTTAAGCTACCCTCCGCTACTTGGTGGGCTTGGGGGGGCAAAATGTTGCGCAAGTGGAGTTGCACTGTTTCCCCCAACAGAGGGGCTGTGATGCCCGCCGGAAGCCCTTGGGTGAGAATGCGGTCATGGACTTGGATAATGGTCTGTTGGGTAGTTTGCCAGGTGGGCCCGTCTAACTTCAACGCCCCTATTTGATTATTGGTAATCTGGCGATCGGCTTTAACCTCTGCTAAGCGAGCCGTCACCCGGCTATATCTGTCCTGGGCCGCTCTGATGCTGGTGAGCAAGCCAGCCATGGTCTGGGGGGAAGTGGTGGCTTTTTGTTGATCAAATAATTGTTGCAGTTTGGCCAACTGGGGGGAGGCCATGGGCAGAGGCTGGCCATTATTCAGGTAATTTTCCAACTGCTGC
Organism: Synechocystis sp. FACHB-383; assembly: GCF_014698605.1. NCBI lineage: Bacteria > Bacillati > Cyanobacteriota > Cyanophyceae > Synechococcales > Merismopediaceae > Synechocystis > Synechocystis sp. FACHB-383. The sequence goes on from NZ_JACJTJ010000014.1 coordinate 92,129, forward strand.
CATTCCGCTGGCCCCAGACTGCGGAGTAAGTGTTGCTGCTCCAGGGTAAAAATATTGGTGTCTATGTAGGGAAAGGTGCCCGCCAGATAACGAAGCTGATTGATGGCATCCAGATATTGGCTTCTTTGTTGCTTCAGTTGGGCGGTTAGCTCATTGTCCCGTTGTAGGCGGGGAATGGTGCCAGCCCGCACTTCTTTCCGCTTTTCCTCTGTGGTTCTTTCGTCCACAAAACTGCCATCTTCCGGAGCATAGATGGTGTAGGGGGATTCGGTCCCAACGCTGAGTTGGGGTTGGTTATAAAAACGGTAGCCCACTACCCCCGTGAGGGAAACCACAGTAATACCCAACATGACTGGTGGGTGGGCAATGCGGACAAACCTAGAGCGGTGGATTTTTTGCCAAATGGTTTCGTCCTGGGACGGGGGCACCGTTGTCCTGGGGGAGGGGGGGCTGGGCGAAGTGGACTTTTTTAGTTGGGAAACCACTGCTTGGCGGAGGGCAAAGATTGCTTTCATAGCACCAATGGGTGGGCAACAGCTGGAAAATGTTGGGCTATCCAGTTAGTTGCCGTGGGTGGGGAGGATTTGTCCATATTCCTGTTGAGAGACTAATTTTAGACTAGATCGACGTTGCATTCCCAACGGGGGGGCCACGGCCAAGGGAAGGTGTTCCTGGCCGGAACCAATGCAAAGCTGACCGGACCATCTTTGCCAAAGCCGTTGCCCCAAGGGCAAAAAGTTGGCGCGCACTGCGGAGCGATGGTCTGTTGTTAAGGCTTGTTGGCTAATCTCCATACCATTATAAGCTCCCACTAGGGCGAGGGTTAAGGGGGGTAAAATTCCCGGGTCAGGATTCAGGTCGGGGTCATTCGCTTGATTTTCGTTGGGAAGTGAGTCGACGATCGCCTTGGGGGGAGGCTGGTCCACGCTCTGTAATTGGCGAATAATCAACCGGGGTTGGGTGGGATTTTTACCCCAGAGATAAATGGCGGTGCCCACTACATCGACCCAGGGGTCTGGGCTTTGGCCCATGGTTCGGCGGGGGGCATGATTTTGCAAATATTCGGCGATCGCCGTTAGATGGTTAAGGAGCATGGGAGAGAATGTTGGGGCTGGGCCAATGGGCCACCATTTCTCCGGTTGCTTCAGCAGGACGGGCAACTGGGGGACAGTAAATCTCTCCGACAGGATGAGGGTCAATAACCTTTGCCACAGTAATAGGGCTGGCTGGGCCTGGGCACCACCAACCCATTCAGGGCAATGATTCTGACAAAGATGGCACCAGTGGGATAAATCCTGCCTAAAGCCCAAGGGATTTTCGTGGTGGTAGAGGGCTAAAACAATTAACCAATTTATCAACTGGGGCGGGGTAAAAGTCGGCTGGCGGGATAAAGCATTTTGCCAAAATGTTTGCGGTAAACAGGTTTGATAGGGGGAGGCCAATAAATTTCCCCAGGGTTCTTCCCATGGAGGCAAACTGTCTAGGCTTGGTTGACATTGCTTTTGGTCTTTTCCCCCCAGGGCCAGGAGTAAACAAGCTTGGAAACGGGAAAGGGGAGAAAGGGCCATGGTGGAGCGGTAATCTAAAACAGTATTAAGTATGGGAAATTTGTAGTTTGTCCATCGTTGATGATTTTGCCCACCCCCAAGGGGCCGCCATCGCTGCTCTGCGATCGCCATGGTTAAAAACGTTGCGAAAGCACCGGGCGATCGCCGTTATTCGTACAGATTCCCTCGACCTTAGTGTGCAATTGGCCAAGGTGGCCATCGAAGCAGGCATGGGGTTAGTGGAAATTACTTGGAACAGTGACCGGCCAGGGGACACCATTGCCCATCTGCGCTATCAATTCCCCCATTGTGCCATTGGTACAGGGACAGTGCTCTGCCGACAGGATTTGCTCCAGGCCATTGCCAGCGGGGCCCAATTTTGTTTTACTCCCCACAGTGAGCCGGAGTTAATTACCAGCGCTGTGGCCCATGGCATACCGATTATTCCCGGTGCCTTTTCCCCCACAGAGATTGTGCAAGCCTGGCAGAAGGGCGCCACCGCCGTCAAAGTTTTCCCCATTAAAACCTTGGGGGGAGTGGACTATATTCAAGCCCTCCAGGGGCCCCTCGGACAAATTCCCCTTATTCCCACCGGAGGGGTAACCTTGGAAAATGCCCAGGCTTTCCTGGCCGCCGGGGCGATCGCCGTTGGTCTATCCGGCCAGCTATTCCCGCCCCATTTAGTGGCAACCAAAGCCTGGACAGAAATTGGCGATCGAATCCGCACCTTGCTGAAGCAAATCCAGACCGCAAAGGCTTGTTAGTACAAAAAAACGATTGGACCCATGGCAAAAAGCCGGTCAGTCGGCAAAGTCCGCAGGTTTACACCGAATTTTCCATTTGAAAAGTAGTAAATCATACAGAAAACAATCATGTAAAAATTGAATACTCTAATGGTTTGATGTCCGAAAAAGTCTAGTTTCTTCTATTCTTCGACCAAATCTATGGCAAGGCACTATCACAGAGCTGGCTTAATAATTTGGGAGAAATGAGTGGCGGAGGACTTTCGTAGAACAATGTAGATTAAAGTACAAAATGTCTAATTCGATATTGTCTAAACTAAATGTGGGTGAGAGGAGTCCTGTTAATCGGACACATTCCTCGCGTATAGGGGCAGAAAAATCCTCTCTTTTTCGCTTTGTACGCCGTAAAATAAATTCCCCCTGGTTGGCCTGTGTTCCCTTAACGGCGCTGATTGTGGCGATCTGGAATGCTGCGGCGATCGCCCAAGATGTGGAGGTACTCGACATCACGGTGGTCAACGAGAGTGTAGCCACCCTCCAGGGAACCCTTAATGCCATCTGGATCTTGATAGCAGCCATTCTGGTCATTTTCATGAATGCCGGCTTCGGTATGCTAGAAACTGGCCTTTGCCGCCAGAAAAATGCCGTTAACATCCTGACTAAAAACCTGATTGTTTTTGCCTTGGCAACCATTGCTTACTGGGCGATCGGCTTTTCCTTGATGTTCGGCAGCAGTGGCAATCCCTTCTTTGGCTTCGGCGGATTTTTCCTAGCTGGTGACCACTCCAACTATGGATTAAGCCCCTTTCCCGAGGGCTTACCTGTGGCGGTGTTTTTCCTCTTCCAGGTTGCGTTCTCCGCCACCGCCGCCACCATTGTTTCCGGTGCTGTTGCTGAGCGGATTAAATTCAACGAATTTTTAATCTTCAGCGTTCTCTTAGTGGGTATTGCCTATCCCATTACCGGCCACTGGGTTTGGGATGCGGGCGGCTGGCTCTACACCATGGGTTTCATTGACTTTGCTGGTTCTACAGTGGTCCACTCCGTCGGAGGTTGGGCCGCCTTAGCTGGGGCATTCTTACTTGGGCCTCGTTTGGGTAAATTCGTCGATGGCCGCCCCGGTGCTATCCCCGGCCATAACATGGGTTTTGCCATGCTCGGTTGCTTAATTCTCTGGATCGGCTGGTTTGGTTTTAACCCTGGTTCCCAGTTAGCGGCGGATCAAGCCTGTGCTTACATTGCCGTCACCACTAACTTGGCTGCTTCTGCTGGTGGTATCACTGCCACGTTTACTTCCTGGCTCAAAGACGGTAAGCCCGATTTGACCATGGTAATCAACGGTGTTCTTGCTGGTCTGGTAGGCATTACCGCAGGCTGTGCCGGAGTATCCTACTGGAGTTCCGTAATCATTGGGGGCATTGCTGGCATCATTGTTGTCTATTCCGTTGCTTTCTTCGACAAAATCAAGATCGATGACCCGGTAGGTGCCCTTTCCGTTCACTTAGTTAATGGTATCTGGGGAACCCTAGCGGTAGGCTTATTTAACATGGAGAAAGGTTTGTTCTACGGCGGTGGCATTAACCAGTTAATCATCCAGATTATCGGTATTGCCACCATCGGAGCTTTCACTTCTATCTTCAGCTTTGCCGTATGGATTATTCTCAAACAAACCATGGGTATCCGGGTATCCGGCGAAGAAGAAATGATTGGTTTGGACATCGGCGAACATGGCATGGAGGCCTACACTGGCTTCGTTAAAGAAACCGACTCCTTTGGGGGAGCTGTTTCTAGTGCCGCTGTGTCTGAATAGCTCACTCTGGGTGGAAGGATAAATTTTATCCCTTCACCTACCGAAGACAAATTAATTTTCATCAAACTGGCAAAAAATAATAACTATCTCCAAGGGGGTCGGGTTCCAACCGCTCCCCTTTTGCTTTTGCTATTTGTTGGAAGAAATGGATAGTTAGTGGAAAAATTTCACCATCCAAAGAATGCCAAATTACCGAAAATCGCGGTAAAGCCCCTAGCTTTAGCTATGGGGAGATAAGGCGAGTGAGCATAGCGAAGAAATCCTGCGCCCCAACAAAAAGTCTAAATGCGCCTGCTGAAAACCCAAAATCAAATCCCTTCCCCTTCTTCTAAGGATAAATTTTTTATTGGTGACGGGTGGGATTTGCCATTAGCTGAAGGTTGGGTATCATCAAAAACCACAAACAAATTACCGTTTCGTTTGGCTTCATACATGGCAGTATCGGCATAATCGATTAAACGTTCATAATCAAACTGGTCGTAATTGCTGATCACAACACCGATACTAGTGCTAACAAGCAATTGAATCCCCTCCACCGTTAACGGACGGGAGAATAATCGATGAATGCGATCTGCACATTTTTTCGCATCATCGCCTGACTGGGTTGACTTCAAAACGATTATAAATTCATCTCCACTCAGTCGAGCAACCTGGTCACCTTCTCGCACACACTCCAAGAGGATTTCTGCTACCCGTTGTAGCACTTTATCTCCAAACAAATGCCCGAATCGATCATTAATGCTCTTAAATTTATTCAAGTCCAGCATCAGCAGTGCAAATACCTGATCACCATAGTTGTCTCCGGCATGGACATTCTGGTGTAGGTTTTCTAAAAAAAGAGCCAGGGAACGACGGTTAGGTAAACAAGTCAGACTGTCATGGTGAGATTCATAATAAAGTTGATCATTAATGGTCGCAAGGGATGTTATGTCGTTTAATAACCAATAGAAACCATTAATTTCACCATTGTCATCTCTTTTTTGGGTAGCTTGAATATCCACACTGATGGAAATACTGCTTAGGGATTGGAGTTGCATTGACCAACAATAGGGCACCTGCCATTCACTCTGATCTTTAACTATATTTTCCAGATGGTTTTCGAGTAATGAAATTTGTTGTTGAGGTGCATAGTAAATAAAAGGTTTTCCCCTTAGGGATTCTCTATTGGTGTTAAGCAAACGACAGGCATTTTGGTTCGCATCTTGGATTTTTCCATGGCAATCAACAATTAAGTAATTTCCAGGTAACAGCTCTAATAATTTGTGGTAGGAATTTTCGAGGATTGACTTTTGTCGATAAATTTTTTTATAAATTTTCCACAATCGTTGCTGATCCTGTTTCAGATCTGCTGGTGAGTCAACCAGGGTTAAGTTACGGGGGCAGTCCTGTTTAATATCAGCAAAAATACCGATGGCCTTTTCTGCTCTCAAATCTTCGAGATAACCAGGATAAGCCGTGCTAGCTTCTTTTTGATCGGTGAAAGGACCAAAGTAATAGGTTACACAGGGAATAATTGTGTGTACCCTCACCCACCAATTCGTATTCAGATAATGTGAATTTGTTTGGGTATCTTGGTCGATAATTTCCCCTGAATCTTCTTGACGAACACGATATCTAAAATCATCAATCATGTCTGGCATTGTCCGAAGAATTCTTTCCTCAATGACCAATCTTTCTTCAATTACGCCGGTATAGTCATGGACAGAGGTAAATTCTAAATCTTCGTCTGTTCTAACTTTATGGCGATTAGGAATTGTGCTCAAAATCTTGGCTTTGAGTTGTTGACGAAAAGAGGGCAACGATAGGGCCATGACATAGGGGTGGTCACGGGGAAAGTCTATCAAAAACTGATCAATTTCTTGTTCCACCACCGCCAGAGTTTCGTTTACAAGATAGGAGGACATTGCATCACACCAATTATTAAACTGGCAATAGTTGTACGACCGAATGGCGGGAAACTCTAAAAAAGCCAACGTTATGACTGGGTCTGATGCTCCAAGAAGCTTTAAGGCTTGCCGTCGCCGCAAAGTTTCTAGACAGTTTTTGAAAACATTTTATCCGGACTTAATCCAGAATTCCTCACCCGGTAATGGTGTGTCTATCTCTAAAGAACCTTTGCTTTTTTACTCATTATTCCCCACACCCAACCTAGTAAAAATATTGCTTTTTGTCTGTACGATCATGCTCTTATCCTTAGCTTAACCCCGACGAAAACCAAGTAAACGAATATATTCATCTTGTACTAATTGGTAGCATTCACAGCTAGTTTTTTTAAGGGCATCGTAGTCTAACAAAGTTATTCTTCCCCGACGATAAGCAATCATGCCGGACTGTTGCAGAGAGTTCGCTGCAATGGTTACCCCCGATCGCCTAACTCCAAGCATATTGGCGACAAATTCTTGGGTGAGGGGGATTTCGTCCACTTGAACACAGTCATGGACGGACATTAACCAGCGGGCCAGACGTTCTTCAATTTTATGTTGACGATTGCAGGCGGCACTCTGGGAAATCTGGGTAAGTCTCGCTTGGGCTGATTGACTGACAAAAGTTTAAGAGGACTCGTAGGAGTAGACCTGGAGAGTAAACTCAAGGGCATAAAGGCGGCGGTGGTGCTGACGACGGGAAGCCATAGCCGGTTGAGGG
>NZ_JACJTJ010000015.1:0-24243 GCF_014698605.1 Synechocystis sp. FACHB-383
TGGAACCACTCCGATCCCATCCCGCACTCGGTTGTGAAATGTGATAGCGGCGACGATACTCTGGGGGTTGCCCCACGGCACAATAGTCCGATGCCAAGTTCCTCTTTCTTTGAACCCCTCAACTTAGTGTTAGGGGGTTTCGCTTTTGGTGCCAATGGAATGATAAACATGGATAGTTAGCAGAAATAGGGTTTTCTTTCCTGTGCCATTGTTTGATAATGGTGTTATGAGATGGCTATATGGCTGACTTAGCGATTTTCGTTGATTTATTCCTAGATAGGTATAAAGGCTGTGGTAATTCCAACCCTTAAGGCTCCCAATCGTAATGGACGAGCAAGCATTATTGTGAATGCCAAGGTGAAGCAGGAGGGTCGCTTAATTGCGGCTTCCCCTGTGACGGAAAGGATGGTCAATGCTTTGAAGGAGGCGATCGCCGGTTGTTCCCCGGAAACGATTATTGAGACAGTGGCGGTGGCTAGTTTATGGTCGGACCAGGCCCAGCAACAAACCCAAATGGGGGGGCGAATTTACTGCCCGTTGACCATTCAGCTACCCCGTTGGTTGGATTTTCCAGGACAAAATATTTACCAGGCATGTCAGGAAATTAATGCCCGTCGTCAGTGGGTGAGCCAACAGCTTAATTTACCTTTGTGTAGTGATGCTAATTGGTTGGGGGATCATTGGCTGCCAATTATTGTGACGGCCAATGGCATACAATTCCTACCTCTAATCTATGAGGGGATGATGCCCAATGCCTATGAGACGGTGTCCTGGGATTTACCGCCCTATCAACGCTACCAAAATGGTTTGGAGAATTTAGCCCAGGCTTTGGTCAAGGAGTTGAAGGCTCCACCGGCGGTTTATTTGCTACAGTTCAGCCTTGCCCAAGGATTACTATTTGACCGACTTTGGCCATTCCCTGCGGCGCCGGCTATTGCCACCGTCAACCATGGCCACGCCAATCTATACACTTACCATTGGTGTTGTTTGAATAATCTGCCCCTACCGACGAGTCTGGGCGATCGCCAACCGCAGCAATTATTGAGTCTTTGACCTATGCCCCAACCCACTACTCCCGAACCGGGGCAAGAATCGGTCTGGGATTATCCTCGTCCCCCCAAAATTGAAGCTTCTAGCCAAAGGGCGGTGATTATATGTGACGGCATCACCATTGCCGATAGTTGCTCGACTCAACGGGTATTAGAGACCAGCCATCCACCGGTTTACTATTTTCCTCCCCAGGATGTCCGGACTGAATACCTGGAGCTTTCCACTAGACATTCCTATTGTGAATGGAAAGGGGAGGCCAGCTATTATCATCTCAATTTAGACGATCGCCGGCGAGATAACGTGGCTTGGTATTACCCCACTCCCAATACTAGATTTAGCGTGATCAAAGATTACATAGCCTTTTATCCCAGTAAAATGGATGCCTGCTATGTAGATGAAGAGTTAGTAACTGCCCAGCCGGGGGATTTCTACGGTGGCTGGATTACATCGAAGATTGTCGGCCCCTTTAAGGGGGGCATTGGCACCTGGGGTTGGTAATTGGACAGTCGATAGAACAGTTGGTTGCGACGGGGGACAATATTCGTTAGATTACCGAAAACTGCCCGATTGCTGTTCTGATTAACCATGGCCAAGTCCCATCCTTCTGGTTTGACAGTGCGTTGGCACCATGCCTTGGCGGAAATCCCTCAGCCCCAGTGGGACCGATTGGCGGTGCCCCTACAAACCCCCTTTCTGGAATGGCATTGGCTCCATAACCTGGAAACCTCCGGCAGTGCTGTTCGCAACACCGGTTGGCAACCTTGTCATCTGACCGTATGGCAGGGGGAAACCTTACTAGGAGCAGCGGCTTTATATCTCAAAGGCCATAGTTACGGAGAATTTGTTTTTGATCACCAATGGGCAGATTTAGCCCAACGACTAGGCATTGACTATTATCCAAAGTTGCTGGGTATGGCTCCCTTTACCCCTGCTGAAGGCTATCGTTTTTTAATTGACCCTGAAGCTAATGAATTTTTGATCACCCAGATTATGGTGGAAGCCATTGACCACTTTTGCCAAACAAATCAAATTTCTGGCTGTAATTTTTTGTTTGTCGATCGCCAATGGCAAAAGCAAATGGAAAATTTAGGCTTCACTGGTTGGTTGCACCATAGCTATATCTGGCAAAATCAAAATTTTCAAAGTTTCGACGATTATTTGCAAATTTTTAATGCCAATCAACGGCGCAATATCAAACGAGAGCGGAAAGCGGTGCAAAAGGCCGACTTACGCATTCAAGTTTTACAAGGAGATCAAATTCCCCATCATTTTTTCCCGACAATTTATCGTTTTTATAGCAATACTTGTGACAAATTCTATTGGGGTAGTAAGTATCTAACTAAAAAATTCTTTCAGTCTTTGTACGAAGATTACCGAGCTAGGGTGGTTTTAGTGCTAGCTTTTCCGGAGCACGACGAGCAACATCCCGTTGGTTTATCTTTTTGTCTACGCAAAGGCGATCGCCTCTATGGTCGGTACTGGGGAAGTCTGGCAGATTACGATTGCCTACACTTTGAAGCCTGCTACTATCAACCGATTGAATGGGCCATTGGGGAAGGTGTTAAACTATTCGATCCAGGGGCTGGGGGTCGCCATAAACGCCGTCGAGGTTTTCCCGCCACAGCCAATTACAGCTTGCATCGGTTTTACCACCCTAAAATGCAACAAATTTTGCAGATCTACATTGATGAAATTAATGCCATGGAGCAAGCAGAAATTGATGCCATTAACCAGGATTTGCCCTTTAGTAGAAAGGAAATCAGCCTGGCATTAGAACAATAAAGGCTGACTCAATTATCCTGGTCACAAGACTAACCAAATGGCTTTCTTTTATTGGGAGAGGATAATTTTCACCAAATCCTCTGGAGCTTTAGCAACTTAAAAAAATACAAAAGCTGTGGCGACCCGAATTATCCCTAGAAGGAATTTGCCAAGTTGATAGTAAACCTTGATCAACCTGAGTAGGGTTAGGATGCGGAACCCGGGACTTGAACCCGGAAGTCCTTACGAACACTAGAACCTGAATCTAGCGCGTCTACCAATTCCGCCAGTTCCGCTTGCGGTGGTTTTTCTTACCGAAAGAATATCATCCCCCAGGATTGACCGGAAGTCAACAGGTCTTTGCCGAGAAATCATAGCGGCTTAATTTTTTTGATACCATGGGGAACTGCCGACTTTTCCCCGGCCCTATCCCGAAATCACCATGGCACTAATCGTTCAAAAATTTGGCGGCACCTCCGTTGGCACTGTGGAGCGTATTCAAGCGGTGGCCCAACGTATTAAACGGACTGTACAGGGGGGGAACTCCCTAGTGGTGGTGGTGTCGGCCATGGGAAAAAGCACCGATGTGTTGGTGGATTTAGCCCAGCAAATTTCCCCCAACCCCTGTCGTCGGGAGATGGACATGTTACTCTCCACCGGGGAGCAGGTGTCCATTGCCCTATTGAGCTTAGCCTTACAGGAAATAGACCAGCCCGCCATTTCCCTCACCGGAGCCCAAGTGGGCATCGTCACCGAGGCCGAACATAGCCGGGCCCGCATTCTAGAAATTCGTCCCGATCGCCTGGAGCACCATTTAAGGGAAGGGAAAGTGGTGGTCGTAGCGGGATTCCAGGGCATCAGTAGCGTAGAACATCTAGAAATTACTACCCTGGGACGGGGCGGCTCAGACACCTCTGCGGTGGCCCTGGCGGCAGCATTGAAGGCAGATTTTTGTGAAATTTACACCGACGTACCGGGCATTCTCACCACCGATCCCCGCCTAGTGCCGGAAGCCCAACTGATGGCGGAAATTACCTGTGACGAGATGTTGGAATTGGCCAGTCTGGGGGCAAAAGTGCTCCATCCCCGGGCAGTGGAAATTGCCCGCAATTATGGCATTCCCTTGGTGGTGCGTTCCAGTTGGAGTGACGAGCCGGGCACAAAAGTAGTGGCTCCCCCGGTACAAAACCGCTCCCTGGTAGGGCTCGAAATTGCCAAGGCAGTGGATGGGGTGGAATACGACGCCGATCAAGCAAAAGTCGCCCTGTTGCGGGTGCCCGATCGCCCAGGGGTAGCGTCGAAGTTATTTCGGGATATTGCCCAACAACAGGTGGATATTGATTTAATTATCCAATCTATCCACGACGGCAACAGTAATGACATTGCCTTCACCGTTGTCAAGGACTTACTCAACACAGCGGAAGCCATCACCACCGCCATTGCCCCAGCGCTCCGCAGTTGTCCCGAAGCGGATCAGGAAGCGGAAATTATTGTCGAAAAAGGCATCGCTAAAATTGCCATTGCCGGGGCCGGTATGATCGGTCGCCCTGGCATCGCCGCCAAAATGTTCAAAACTTTGGCCGATGTGGGAGTCAACATTGAAATGATTTCCACCTCCGAAGTTAAAGTTAGCTGTGTTATTGACCAACGGGACGCAGACCGGGCGATCGCCGCCTTATCTAATGCCTTTGGCGTCACTCTGTCCCCACCCAAAAATCAAGCCAATACTTCCCATCTGCCCGCTGTGCGGGGGGTAGCCCTAGACCAAGACCAAGCCCAGATTGCGATTCGCCATGTGCCCGATCGCCCTGGCATGGCCGCCCAACTATTCACCGCCCTAGCGGAGGCCAACATTAGTGTGGATATGATTATCCAATCCCAGCGCTGCCGCATTAATCAAGGCACTCCCTGCCGGGACATTGCTTTTATGGTGGCGGAAGGGGATAGCAGTCAGGCTGAGGCGATTTTGCAACCCTTGGTCAAAAATTGGCCCGATGCAGCGGCGGTAGTTAACAAAGCCATCGCCAAAGTCAGCATTGTTGGTTCTGGCATGATTGGCCATCCGGGGGTAGCGGCCCACTTTTTTGCGGCCCTGGCCCAGGAAAATATCAACATCGAAATGATTGCCACCTCGGAAATTAAAATCAGTTGTGTGGTGCCCCAGGACCGGGGAGTGGATGCCCTAAAAGCGGCCCACAGCGCTTTTAACTTGGCTGGGACAAAAACCGTCACTGTTCCGGCTTAGAGCCTACTTTTCAAACACTTTTTAAGAGCGTTTGTAGGTTCTTTGAACGTGAGCCAAAGTTATATCCAGGATATATTTAGGAAGTTATGTTTAGAACTTAAAACCATGGCACGACTTGGTGAGGTTTTCGGAATTGCTGCATCTGTTCCAGCGTACACATATGTGGATCGTGCTGGTTTAGATAGACGATTCACATATTTAATAGAACAAGATAGACATATAGTTATCCATGGTGCGTCTAAACAAGGCAAAACAATTTTACGTAAAAAGAATCTACAAGAGAATAAAAGTATTGTTGTTCAATGTGGTGCAAATTTAGGTCGTGATCGCATATATCTAGAGGTACTTCGTCAACTTGATTCACAAATACCTACGGAAGTTTCTAGAAATTTAACATTAGGAGCTGAACTTCAAAGCAAAGCCTCTGGTCAACTAAATTTACCCTTAGTTGCTTCTGGTGAGGCAGAAATACAGGTAGGTGGAAGTTTAGAAAGAGAGTCGGGGACAGTCTTGACACCCGTTGGTATCGATCCAGGTAGTCTTGGGTATATTGCTCAGGAGATAAAGCGATCTGGAAAGAAAGTTGTAATTGAAGACTTCCATTACTTGTCAGATACTTGTCAGAACAGGAAAAAATAAATTTGGCTTTTGATCTAAAAGCTTTTTGGGATAGCCAAATCTTTTTTATAATTATTGGTATCTGGGCTGACCAAAACTTGTTAACGTACTACAATGGTGACTTAAGCGGGCGCATAGAGGAAATTGATATTCGTTGGAGTACTGAGGAACTAAAGTGGGTTCTCCAACAGGGGGCGAGAGCTTTGAATATCAGTTTTGCTCCACAAATTAAGGCAGAAATCATAGATGATGCCAATCAAAACGTTGGTCTACTGCAACGCATTGCAGAAAAATATTGTTACGAATCAGGAATTTATGAGAGTAGTTCGAAAACAAGATTTGTTGATGATCGAGATGCATTGTTAACATCTAGAAATGCTATTTGTGGTGAAGAAGCCGTTCGTTATCGGCTATTTGATGATGTTGTAAGCCGAGGGCTTCGAGACTCAGGCGAGAGTGAACTCAGAGTCTACCAAAGAATTGTCCGAGTATGTGTAGAGGCAACGGGTCAAGATTTGAGCGATGGAATTAGCCGAGCAGATCTTCTAACACGAATTCAGGTCTACGAACCACGAGTTAGGCTTTCAGATTTATCTGCTGCATTAAATAAAATTGATAAACTCCAAGCCGTCAGGAGTATTTCGCCACTTGTCCTTTCTTATAATCCCAATACACAAAAGATACAATTAGTAGACCGAGAGTTTTTATTTTACCGAAAGTATGGCAACCCTTCGTGGTCATGGCAAGAGACGAATGATTAACCAGCAAGAGAATTTGCTTATTAAAATAGCTCCATTCCTCTGTTAGCCAGCAGCTAACAGTGCGTGGTAGCGGACGGACGAAAGCTGCTAGTGAGGTGGATATTTCCAAAAATCAGCCACTCAACGTTGCCTGATTTTTTTATTGCCTTCATGCCAAAATTTAGGAAGTGGTTTATCCACAAGCATTTTTAAACATTTTTCCTCCGACTTAAACCTTTCTGTTTTTCCATCACCATGACCCAAACTACCGTTGTTAATCCCCTCCTCCAAGGCCGGGGTCTGCCTGCTTTCGACAAAATTCAAGCCACCGATGTGGAACCCGCAGTGACCACCCTGGTGCAGGAAATAGAAGCCCAGTTAACTGAGTTGGAAGAGGGAATTTTATGTTAAACGTTACCGTTGAAGAAATGCAGCGTGATCCTTTGAAATATCTTCGGCAAGTAGAGGCAGGTGAGACTCTCGTTATTGTGAGATTTGACAAGCCGATCGTCGAACTCAGACCTATTGCCAGTAGTAAGCAATTGCGACCGTTCGGTTTGTGTGCAGGCGAGTTTATCGTTCCAGATGATTTCGATGATCCTTTTCCGGAAGATATTCTCAGTGCATTCGAGGGCAAATGAGGATTTTGCTAGATACGCATATCTTTTTGTGGTTTATTAGTGGCGATACCCAGTTATCAGCGGATGTTCGGGATGCAATTCGTGATCCAGACAATGAAGTCTACCTGAGTTCAGTTTCTGTCTGGGAAGCAATTGTCAAATACCAATTGGGCAAGCTTCCTCTACCAGAGTCTCCCGAAACGTATTTGCCCAAGCAGCGCGAGCTTCATCAAATTGCCAGCCTTGCTCTTGACGAGAATAGTGTAGTTCAACTGGCTAAACTGCCACCACTACATCGTGATCCATTTGACAGAATGCTTGTCTGTCAAGCCTTACAGAATGGTCTGACAATTGCAACAGTAGATTCAGCAGTTCGTGCCTACTCAGTTAGTGTTATGTAGCAGCGCAGCCCAACAACGTTGCCTGATTTTTTCATTGCCTTCATGCCAAAATTTAGGGAGTGGTTTATCCACAAGCCTTTTTCCTGAAACTCAAACCGTTCTGTTTTTCCATCACTATGACCCACACCGCCGTTGCCAATCCTCTGCTTCAAGGCCGGGGTTTACCCGCCTTTGACAAAATTCAAGCCACCGACGTGGAGCCAGCGGTGACCACCCTGGTGCAGGAACTAGAAGCCCAATTAACCGAGTTGGAAAAATCCGTACAACCCACCTGGGAAGGCTTGGTGGAACCCCTGACGACCCTGGAAGAAAAGCTGGGTTGGACCTGGGGCACCGTTTCCCATTTGATGGGGGTGAAAAATAGTCCCGAATTGCGCCATGAGTTTGAACAGGTACAACCCTTGGTGGTGAGATTCATTAGCCGCTTGGGACAAAGTCGTCCCCTTTATGAAGCCTTTGTGGCCCTGCGAAATAGCGCCGAGTGGGACACATTGGAACCGGCCCAGCAACGCATTGTGGAAAGCAATATCCGGGAAGCGGAATTGGGCGGTGTCGGTTTAACGGGAGAAAAACGGGAAAGATTTAACGCAATCCAGTTGGAATTAGCGGAACTGGCCACCAAGTTTTCCAATAATGTGTTGGATGCCAGCCAAGCGTTTGAATTGAAATTAACGACTGAAGAAGAAATTGCGGGGTTACCGCCTAGTTTATTGGCTTTGGCGGCCCAAACCGCCCAACAAAGGGGAGAAGAAAACGCCACCTTGGAAGAAGGTCCCTGGGTAATTACATTGGACTATCCCAGCTATCTACCCTTTATGAAATATAGTCAGCGGGAGAATCTACGGGAAAAAGTTTACCGAGCCTTTATCCGTCGGGCGGCCGATGGGCAGTGGGATAACCATCCCCTGATTGAAAGAATTTTGGCATTGCGACTGGAAAAATCTCAGTTGTTGGAATTTGACACCTATGCAGAGTTGAGTTTGTCTCGCAAAATGGCCCCCGATGTAGCAGCGGTGGAAAAACTGTTGGAGGAGTTACGGGTTCCCAGTTACAAAGCGGCGGCACAGGAATTTGCCGATCTACAGAAATTTGCTGGGGTGGCAGAGCTACACCATTGGGATACGGCCTATTGGTCGGAACGACAACGGGAACAGGAATTTGATTTTGATGCGGAAGCTCTGCGGCCCTATTTCCCCTTGCCCCAAGTGCTGGAAGGTCTATTCGCCCTAGCTAAACGGCTCTTTGGAGTCACCATTCAGCCCAGTCAAGATCCGGCTCCAGTGTGGCACCCCGATGTGCAATTTTTCCAAGTGCTGAATGAATCGGGGACGGCGATCGCCAGTTTTTATTTAGATGCCTATAGCCGGCCGTCGGAAAAACGGGGCGGTGCGTGGATGGCGGATTGCTTAAATCGGGGCCAAGAGTTGGTAAATGGGCAAAAATCCCTCCGTCTGCCAGTGGCCTATCTAATCTGTAACCAAACGCCGCCGGTGGGAGATCAGCCTAGTCTGATGACTTTTTATGAAGTGACCACCCTGTTCCATGAGTTTGGCCATGGGTTACAGCATTTGCTGACCACGGTTAATTACAGCGGGGCGGCGGGCATTAATAACGTGGAATGGGATGCGGTAGAACTGCCCAGTCAGTTTATGGAAAATTGGTGCTATGACCCCACCACCCTGTTCAGTTTGGCCAAGCATTACCAAACCGGCGAGACTTTACCCCAGGCGGAATACGAAAAAATCCTCGCCACCCGCAACTTTATGACCGGCTCCGCCATGCTCCGGCAAATTAATTTCAGCTTGCTGGATTTGGAATTGCATCACCGCTATCGTCCCAACGGCCCGGAAACCATTGAACAAATTGGCGATCGCCTGGCGAAAATCACCACCATTTTGCCTCCCCTGCCAGAAAATGCCTTTCTCTGCTCCTTTGGCCATATTTTTGCTGGGGGTTATGCCGCTGGTTACTACAGCTATAAATGGGCAGAAGTGCTCAGTGCCGATGCCTTTGCCGCCTTTGAGGAAGTGGGCTTAGACAATGAAGCTGCGGTGCAAACCACAGGTAAACGTTTTCGAGAAACGGTGTTGGCCTTGGGGGGAAGCCTCGCGCCTGCAGTGGTCTTCGAAAAATTCCGGGGACGACAACCACAAACTGCTCCCCTGTTGCGCCATAACGGTTTGTTACCCAGTGCAACCTGATCAATTGCCCGATCAATGAATTGAGCAATGAACCTTACCAACTCCCCCATCTCCCCTGCTGGCTTGGCCATGGGATCGGTGGGGTTGGGGGTTCAAGGTATAATTCTGAATACTATTGGGAATAGCCTAAATTACAGTGTCCATTCAACTCGGTATCATCGGCGGTGGGGTTATGGCGGAGGCCATCCTGGCCCGTTTAATTGCAGAGAAAACCTACGCCCCAGAGGAAATTATAGTGGGGGAGCCCCACGGTGCCCGACGGGATTATTTACAAAAAACCTATCAAGTTAAAGTTTCCCCCGATAACCAAGAGGCGGCCAATGTTTCTGAAGTGCTGTTGCTCGCGGTTAAACCCCAGGTGCTAGACCGGGTCCTGGCCAGCTTAGCGGGTGGGGCTAACCGTCCCTTGGTCATTTCCATTTTGGCCGGGGTTTCTCTGCAAAGAATTCAAAAAGGCTTTCCTGACCATGCCATTATCCGGGCCATGCCCAATACCCCCGCCACCGTTGGGGCCGGCATGACGGCGATCGCCGCTAACAAGATGGTAGAGCCGGATCAGTTAGCCAAGTCCAAGGCCATCTTTTCAGCGGTGGGCAATGTGGTGGAAGTGCCAGAAAATTTAATGGATGCTGTGACGGGGGTTTCCGGTTCGGGCCCGGCCTACGTCGCTTTGATGATCGAAGCCCTGGCGGACGGTGGCGTTTTGGCCGGATTACCCAGGGCGATCGCCCAAAAATTGGCCTTGCAAACGGTGTTGGGGACGGCCCAGTTAATCAAAGACACCGAAGAACACCCCGCCCAGATTAAGGATAAGGTCACCAGTCCGGGGGGCACTACCATTGCTGGGGTAGCAGTGCTGGAAAAAATGGGCTTTCGCTCCGCCATCATCGAAGCTGTGCGGGCTGCCTATCGCCGTTCCCAGGAACTAGGCAAAAAATAAATGCATGGCAGTATTTAGTGCAACGCTTGGTGCAAACTTTGCAAACTAGGTAAGTCGAACATCAAAGCATCATCAGGGTTAACCTCGGTGAAATGGTGCACTAGCAATAGACCGACAATAGTCCAGGTTTGGTAGGAACGGGACTGTTGCCCGACCCAAAAGCCCGTAGGGCCATCAAAGTACTCAGCCCATTTATGTTTGGGTAAGCGCCGCAAAAGCACTTCGTAGTTATTGCGGATGAGGTTACCCATTTCCGCATACTCCACCGTGCCGTAGTGGGAATGACAGCTATGGCGGAGCACCGCCACCACTAGAAACCAAAATAAACAGGGCCAATGGCCGGCATTGTGGTAGCACCAGGGTAAATTTTTGCGGTCAAAGCCGGTTTTACTGCGCCAATCATCATCCTTGAGGGGGGGATGGCAAATTCTCAGGGGCATTTGGGCACACAGTTCCCGCTGATTATTCAATACCAAACGGAAAAAGGAACGTTGTTGGGCCAAGCTGGTGACATCAAAAATTGCCCCTAAGCAATTACCCAGGGAGAAAAAGCGAAAATCGGGGCGGCCGGTGCGGATATTGCCGATTAAATAGCCTCCCCGATCGCCGAGCCAATCCTGGAGCCAGTTGGGAATGGTTTCGGTGTGGACATTATGTTCATTGCTGGCTTCTTCACCATACTGTTCCGTGGGACGGCGGCGCAGGGTTTGGACAATGTTGCAATTAATCCAGTAATGCTTGAGCAGATAGGTGCGGAGTTTTTTCAGCCAATCCACACTCAGGTCAAACTGGTGGCTCTGCTCCACAGTAAAACTATCGAAGGGGTGGTCATTGTGGCTGGAATAACCCTTCGCTTTGAGGTCAATCAACAGTAACCCCGCCGCACTTTTTAAAGCTCCGTAAAGCAGGGTTTGGATTTCCAGGGGGGCTCCCCACACATCCATGGGACGGTCAATCATAAACGCCCCGTCCGGCACAAACAAAGTGGGCGCATCCCGAAACACTGGATGGAGAATGAGGTTTAAAAACTTTTGCAGCCCCAACTGCACATGGGTTTGCCTAGCCCAAGCTTCATTGCCGGTTCTTTGGACGTAGTAATAGGCCAAAATGGGCCACCAGAGGGATGCATCCACCGAACAAACCCGACCGATCGCCCGTTGGCCATAGTCTGCCTTGAGTTCATGGCTTTCCGTTTCCACAAAACTGGTGGGGAAAATGCCATAGGTGGGAAAGCCCTTACTCTGGAGGGTGAGGCAAATTTCCAAAAAGTTTTGGACAATTTCCGTTTCATTTTGCAGTAACAAAAAGATCATCACCGGCACATTGTCCCGAATGAAAACCTCCGTATAGTTCAAATCATGGTGATCCGACTGGGGAATGGCCGCCACGGTGCCCACATATTGCCCATTGATTTTGACCATGGCTTTTTCGTAGAGCAAACGGCGGGCCTGGTCTAGGATTTGTTGAGCCTGGGGGGATTTCATGGCAGAAGATTAGGATTAATCTATGGGGCAAACTTAATTGTCCTGAACTAGTCCAACGGTGTAAAGCACTTGGTTGCCTGGCAGCCTACTGGCAAACTCTTAGTTCGCATCCTCAATATTTCAACACTGGCAGATTTTCAGCCGGCTGGCCCCTAAACTTGGGGGATCTGGGGGGCTTTGAAAACTTAGTCCGGGTCTAGAGATGGGCGATCGCCACGTTGCCAATGGAGGGATCAAAACTAACATTGAGCAATGCTTGCCAACGGGTCAGAACCTCCTGCTCTCCTCGGCGGTTAATGTCGTCCAAAATGATTGTGCCGTGGGGCGCCAACTGACCCTGGAAAAAAGGCACCGCCGGAAAACGGGAATATTGAATGTCCTCCCGGTAGGCCGGTGGCCCATCTACCAAGAGACAATCAATGGTTTTGCTGGCGGGCAACTGGTGACGGATTTTCTGGCGATCGTACCACTCCCCATTGTCCAAGGCCAGTTCACAGGGTTCCAACGGAGCATGGATGAGCTGGACGTAGGTGGTCAACTCTTCCCTGGCTAATGCATCTTGCAACAAATTTAACCAATCCAAATTATTTTCGATACAGTGGAGTTTGCCCTGTAAACCATTGCGACGGAATAAACGGGCAATGTACAAGGTAGATACTCCACCACCACATTCCACAATGGATAGGTGTTTACGAATTAAAATCGTGTTGAGAATTTGTACCAACCCACTGGGGCGGAGGGCATAGCCACTCCAAGGCAAATAGTTACCCGCCAATGGCATCAAGTACTGCATGGCCAAGCTGTCTTCCCAAATTTCTTGCAATCTTTGGTGGTCTGTTTCTGGGGGCAGGAAAGAAGGGTTGGGCATACAAATTAATTACAGCGGTCAGGTTAACATTCGTTTAAACCATGGCAAGAAAAAGCCTTGCCGAAGCTATTCTATGCTAGATTCTGTCGGGGGAATGTAACAATCGCAAGCAGTTATTTTTTGTTGGGACAAGCCATGGAAGGGCAGTCAATCGAACTAGAACTAAACATCATGGCAATGCCGGAGTTAACCGACAGTACCGAACCCGGACAAACCGCTGTGGGGGAAACTGATGCTGCTCCCCAGGCGATCGCCGAAGTCCGTCGTTGGACCATTGACGACAGTGAAAATCTCTACCGCATCACTGGTTGGGGGGAACCCTACTTTTCCATCAATGCGGCGGGCCATGTCACCGTTTCTCCCCAGGCTGACCATGGGGGGGCGTTGGATTTGTACGAATTGGTCAAGGGTTTAAGGCAAAGAAATATTGGCTTGCCTTTGCTGTTGCGCTTTTCTGACATTTTGGCCGACCGCATCAATCGCCTCAATGCGGCCTTTGCCCGGGGCATTGCCCGTTACCGCTATCCCAACACCTACCGGGGGGTTTATCCGATTAAGTGCAACCAGCATCGCCATATTGTCGAATCCCTGGTGCGCTATGGTACTCCCTACAATTTTGGCTTGGAAGCCGGTTCTAAACCAGAGTTGATGATTGCCCTGGCTATGTTGCAACCGCAGGAAAATCCAGAGCCAGACCAGCAAAATCAACCGTTACTGATTTGTAATGGCTACAAAGACCGGGAATATATTGAGACGGCTTTGCTAGCCCGTCGTCTGGGCCATCGGCCGATTATTGTGGTGGAGCAGGTGGCAGAAGTAGCTTTGGCCATCGAAATTTCCCGCAATCTGGGCATTAAACCAATTTTGGGGGTACGGGCCAAACTGAGTACCCAGGGCATGGGCCGTTGGGGAATTTCCACCGGAGATCGGGCTAAATTTGGCTTGACCATTCCGGAGATGTTAACGGCGATCGGGCAACTGCGCCAGGCGGATATGCTGGATAGTCTGCAATTGCTCCATTTCCACATCGGTTCCCAGATTTCTTCCATTTCTGTGATTAAGGAAGCGATGACGGAAGCCAGCCAAATTTTTGTGCAGTTGGCCAAACTGGGGGGCAATATGCGCTATCTCGATGTGGGGGGCGGCCTCGGGGTAGATTATGACGGCTCCAAAACTAATTTTTATGCTTCCAAAAATTACAATATCCAGAATTACGTTAACGATGTGATTTCGGCGGTGCAGGATGCCTGTGTGGCTGCTGAAATTCCCTGTCCGGTGCTGATTAGTGAAAGTGGCCGGGCGATCGCCAGCCATCAGTCGGTGCTCATTTTCGACATTGTGGCCACCAACGATATCAATCCCCCTTTGCCCAAGGTTAAGGCCAAAGACCATGCGATTTTGCGTAATCTGATGGAAACCTGGGAAACCATTACGGTGGATAATTACCAGGAAGCGTACCATGATGTGGAACAGTTTAAAACGGAAGCTATTAGTTTATTTAACTTTGGTTATTTAGGTCTGAAAGAAAGGGCTAAAGCTGAGGAAATTTATTGGGCCTGTTGCCGTAAAATCTTACAAATTTGTCGTCAGCAGGAATATGTCCCCGATGATTTGGAAAACTTGGAAGTTAACTTAGCTTCCATCTACTACGCCAATATGTCGGTGTTTCAATCGGCTCCGGATTCCTGGGCGATCGACCAACTTTTCCCCATTATGCCCATCCATCGTTTGGATGAAGAACCTACCCAGCGGGGCATTCTAGCGGATATTACCTGCGACAGTGACGGCAAAATTGACCGATTTATTGACCTGCGGGACGTCAAGTCAGTGCTGGAATTACATCCCTTAATGGAAATAGAACAGGAAGATGCTCCGCCCAGGGTGGAACCCTATTATTTGGGGATGTTTTTGGTGGGAGCCTACCAAGAAATTATGGGTAATTTACATAACTTGTTTGGTGACATTAATGTGGTGCATATTCAAATGAATCCCAAAGGTTACCAAATTGAGCATTTAGTGCGGGGGGATACCATTGCCGAAGTGTTGGGCTATGTGCAGTACGATCCCGAAGATTTGCTGGAAAATATGCGCCGCTACTGTGAGCAGGCCATGGAGGATAAACGTATGAGCCTGGAGGAATCCCAACTACTGCTGGAAAACTACGAGCGCAGTTTGTTGCAATACACCTACCTCAAGCCAACTTCGGGCATTCACACCAGCTAAATGGACGGCGGCGGCAGAAAATCCTACACAACGCCAAAGTCCCAGCGTCTTGATCTAGAGGAAGATTTCGATCTTTTGGCCTATTTGCGGAGGCGTTTATGGGGCAAAAACTGGTCGTCAAAATTTGGTCTGGCTTGGCTGGGGGGTTGGGCGGTGGCCGCATCGGCGATCGGGCGGGGGGCTTCAGGATTGGCCACGGGAATAGCAGTGGAAGAATTATTAGAATTATTACTGGCTGGGGACATCAAGTTCGCAGCACTGTCGGGAGAAGGAGAAGTTTCCGCCGGGGCAACTGTCTCTGTGGTCACCGTTTCCGTTTCCACCACCTCTTCCGTCACCGCTGTTGTTTCAGTAGTGCCATTTTGCTCCTCCTGTTCTGTGGCAGTGGCTTCCTCAATTACTTCAATGGTGTTGGTGCTAGGGGCACTTGCCGTTGGGGGTTGCTCCGGAGTGGCACTGGAATTATCGCCGTCATTGCTAGCGGTGGCTTGGGGGTTAGGGGCAGTGGTTTCCACCAGGTAAGATTCCCCCAGTTTTTCGGGGCCAATGAAAATGGGTTCAAAGGCCACTTCTCCCCGGATACTCAGCACTGTGCCTTTACGGGGTAACTGGCGATCGGTTTTGACCCACACCCTTCCGGTCTTATCTTGGATTTGGTAAGCACCCCCTTCTAAAAATGGAGCCACATTAACCACAATGCCCTGGACGTTAACCGTGCGCTGATTGGAAATTTCTTCTAGCTTGGCAATGTCCAAATATTCCTGGGCTAAGCCAAAGGGATTGAGGGGGCTACAACTCACCATCCAGCCGCTCAGGAACAGGGGAAAGAACAGTTTTCGGCCTACCCAGGATAACTTGGCAGTCATCGTTGCCCTCACAATCAATAGCTTCTCGACCACCATACTAGCCTATCTGGTTGACCATCCCGGAGCCTGGTTATGCCACCCCTAGGACATGGCCAGCATTCTCTGGATCGGTTTCAGGGCCGCCGCCATGGTGTCTTCCGGTAAAGTAATCTCTGGCGATCGCCGTTTCATAGCCCAGTAGAGTTTTTCCAGGGTATTCAAACGCATATAGGGACACTCGTTGCAGTCGCAATTGCTGTTATTGGGTAGGGGGATAAATTGCTTGGAGGGGGAAAGCTTTTCCATTTGGTGAATAATGCCAGGCTCCGTACCCACAATAAATTCCTTACCCTGGGATTTGTTCGAGTAATTTAGTAAAGCAGTGGTGGAACCAATGAAGTCTGCGTGGCGCAGGATGGCTTCTTCGCATTCAGGGTGGGCAATGATTTCTGCCTGGGGATATTTAACTTTTAGTTCCAGTAAACGCCGTTCCGAAAAGGTTTCATGGACAATGCAACTGCCTTGCCACAACACCATTTGCCGCCCGGTTTGCTCCATCACATAACGACCCAAATTGCGATCGGGGGCAAAAATTATCTTTTGATCCGGGGGTAATTGTTGAACAATTTTTACCGCATTGGAGCTAGTGCAAATAATATCGCTCAGGGCCTTAATTTCCGCTGTGCAATTAATGTAGCTGATCACCAAATGGTCAGGATGGCGTTGTTTAAACTCGGCAAATTCCCTCGGAGGGCAACTGTCTGCCAAGGAACAACCCGCTTCTAAATCCGGCAAAAGTACCAACTTATGGGGATTGAGAATTTTGGCCGTTTCCGCCATGAAATGTACCCCGGCAAAAACAATCACATCGGCATCGGTGCTGGCTGCCTGTTGAGATAGCCCCAGGGAGTCCCCCAAATAATCAGCAATGTCTTGGATGGCCGCCTCCTGGTAGTAGTGGGCCAAAATTACCGCATTCAATTCCTTTTTCAGATTCTGAATCGCTCCCACTAAATCACGGGGCAGGGTTTCTTGGGGCGGGGCAACGGCGGTAAACATTATTTTGGGACTCCTGGGATATTTATAGTTAAAACTACCATAAATATTTTAACACAGAAATTAACCTGACATTGGTTAGGGGCCGGGAGAGGGCTCTATGACAACCACTGTCCCAAGGGAAGACGGGAGAGGAGGGTAATGACCCCAAAACCGAGCAAAATTGTGCCACTGATCGGATTAAGCCAGCCAGACCATTGCCGCAGTTGCAACAGCCGCTTCAAACTGCCGGTGAACAGGCCAACCAAAATGAGGGGGGTAACGTAACCGACGGTATAGGCCAACAAAAGACCACTGCCTAGTAACAAATCCTGGCGACTGGCCACCCAAGCAAGCAGGCTGGCTAACACAGGGGTGCTACAGGGGGAAGCGATTAGCCCAAAGGTCAGCCCGGCCAATAGGGCCCGCAAAGCCGGAGGAAAATCCTCTTTAATCCAATCCGTTGCTCCCAAACTGGGGAACCGCAGAGGCAATAATTCCAACAGGTTTAATCCCATCAAAATGGCTACTATACTCACCAAAATGGGTAATCCCAGCCCGATTTGGCCATAAATTTTGCCCAAGGCCGCTGCCCCTAGCCCCAAACTGGCTAAGGTAATGGCCAACCCCAGGGCAAACCAGAGGGATTGTTTGAATGATTGCAGGCGATCGCCGTCGCTGGTGCCGCCAATGTAGGCAATGGTGAGAGGGAGCAGGGACAGTAAACAGGGGGTCAAACTAGTGACTAGTCCCGCTAGCAGGATGATAAGTAAACTAAGGGGAGTCAGTTGTCCCAGTTGTTCCACCACTAGGAGATCGGCCCATTGTTGGAGGAAATAAAGCTGATTTTGTACAGATTGCCACATTACACAGTTGCCTACAAAAACCAAAAAATAAGTCCGAAATTTACTGGTTGCCATCTCGCCAAACACCAACGTCCGAAAGTTAGGTGATTATCTTAGAGTCCGATGAATTGGCATCAATAGGAAATTGAGTTTGATTCTGGTGATATGCCTGTCTCAATAAACAAGGTTGACTAAATTTGGTTAGTATCACTTATTAATCATCAGGCTTGGGAACAATTTTTTCAAGCTGGTTAATAAGATTGGGGATATAGTTTTCGATTACGTCCCAAATTAATTCTAAATTAATGCCGTCGTAATCGTGGACTAGCTTATTCCTCATACTAATAATTTGATTGTAGGGAATTTGAGGATAAGTTTGCCGAAATTCTGGGGAAATTCGCCTTAATGCCTCCCCTAAGACGGCAATATTTCGCATCACTGCGTCTTGAGTTCTAATATCAGTAAGGAAATTTTCTTCCGTCATATCTGTTGTGAAAGTTACAATGCGGCGAGCAAAAATTAGAGCATCCAAAATTGAGGCAAAATCACGATTCATAAATTACCTGAGCACCATTGATAATTGACTTTTTCTTAATCCAATTTTCACTTCTCTCCAAATTTCGCAGAAAAATAAGATCTACTTTGCGATTAATGATTTGTTCTAGACTCTCTTCCAAAGATTGGTGATAGTTTAGGGTAAGGCGCAAATCTGGCAGAACCGATACTAAGAAGTCAACATCACTGCTGGGCTTAAAATTATCTGTGAGGATAGAACCAAAAACTGCTAAACGTTGAATAGAATAAGACCGACATAATTCGGTAATTTTGTCTAAGGAAACTCCTAAGCGATGTTGTAATCGTTCCTGTTGCTCTTGGCTTGATAAAACTAAATTATTCATCATATACCTCCTGAAAGAGCGGTCTATTTTTTAGGATAGGGTCGGCGATCGCCTTTGCCCAGTCTCCCCAAACCGTTTGCCGGTAACTTATCCCGTTCCCCTGCATAAAATAGAATATTCACCGTTGATCATGACCTAATATTGCCGGAGAGAGAACCGTCCTATGTTGCAAGCCTACCGTCGCCACGCTGCCGATCGCCAAAAGTTAGGCATTCCCCCCCTGCCCCTCACCGCCGAGCAAACCACAGAACTCTGTGAACTGCTGAAAAATCCCCCCGAAGCGGAAAAAGCAGAATTGATGATGTTATTACGGGACCGGGTTCCCCCTGGGGTAGATGAAGCCGCTTACGTTAAAGCTGGATTCCTCACGGCGATCGCCAAAGGCGAAGTAACCTGTCCATTGATTAGTAGCCAAGGGGCTGTGGACTTATTAGGAACCATGATCGGCGGGTATAACGTTCAATCCCTAATCGAACTGCTCAAATCGAAAGATACTAGTATCGCCAGTGCCGCCGCCACAGCCCTGAGCAAAACCTTACTAGTATTTGATGCGTTTAACGATGTGCTCCATTTGAGTGACAGCAACCCCTACGCCAAACAGGTAATTGATGCTTGGGCTGAAGGAGCTTGGTTCATTAACAAACCAGAAGTGGCCGACAGCATCACCGTGACTGTGTTTAAGGTTCCCGGCGAAACCAATACCGACGATTTGTCTCCCGCCCCCCATGCCACCACCCGCCCGGACATTCCCCTCCATGCCCTGGCCATGCTGGAATCAAAAATGCCCGACGGTCTGCAAACCATTGCCGAACTCAAACAAAAGGGTCATCCCGTGGCCTATGTGGGCGACGTGGTGGGTACTGGTTCTTCCCGTAAATCCGCCATTAACTCGGTGCTCTGGCATATTGGCGACGACATTCCCTTTGTGCCCAACAAACGGGCCGGGGGCTACATTCTGGGGGGAAAAATTGCCCCCATCTTTTTCAACACCGCCGAGGATTCCGGTGCGTTACCCATTGAGTGCGACGTCAGCCAACTTAACACCGGGGATGTGATCACCATTTACCCCAGGGAACGCAAAATCACCAACGAGGCTGGCGCAACCATCAGCACTTTCCAACTCAAACCAGAAACCATTTTGAATGAAGTGCGGGCCGGTGGTCGTATTCCTCTTCTCATAGGCCGGGCCTTGACAGATAAAACCAGGGAAGCCTTAGGACTTTCTCCGTCCACCCTATTCGTTCGTCCCACCGCCCCCGCTGACACCGGCAAAGGGTTCACCCTCGCCCAAAAAATGGTGGGTAAAGCCTGTGGCGTAGACGGTATTCGTCCCGGCACTTCCTGTGAGCCGATTATGACCACCGTGGGTTCCCAGGACACTACTGGCCCCATGACCAGGGATGAGTTGAAGGAACTAGCTTGCCTTGGTTTTAATGCTGACCTAACCTTACAAACCTTCTGTCACACCGCCGCCTATCCCAAACCCGTTGACATTAAAACCCATAAAGATCTGCCAGACTTTTTCTCCACCAGGGGAGGCGTGGCCCTCAAACCAGGGGATGGCATTATTCACTCCTGGCTCAATCGCATGTTGCTGCCCGATACGGTGGGCACAGGTGGGGATTCCCATACCCGTTTTCCCCTAGGAATTTCCTTCCCCGCTGGCTCTGGCCTTGTGGCCTTTGCGGCGGCCTTGGGAGTAATGCCGTTGGATATGCCGGAATCGGTTTTGGTCAAGTTCACAGGGGAACTGCAACCGGGAGTCACCCTCAGGGACATTGTCAATGCTATTCCCTGGGTGGCTATGCAACAGGGCAAACTCACCGTAGGCAAGGAAAACAAAATCAATGTGTTTAACGGTCGGATCATGGAAATGGAAGGATTACCGGATCTGAAAGTTGAGCAGGCGTTTGAGTTGACCGATGCCACTGCAGAGCGTTCTTGTTCCGGCTCCACCATTAAGCTGAGCGAGGAGACTGTGGCGGAATATCTGCGCTCCAATGTGGTGCTGATGAAAAATATGATCGCCCGGGGTTATCAGGATGCTCGTACCCTATTGCGGCGGATTGCCAAGATGGAGGAATGGTTAGCTAATCCCAGCCTGATGTCCGCTGATGCCGATGCGGAATACGCCGATGTGATCGAGGTTAATCTGGATGAAATTAAGGAGCCCATTGTGGCAGCGCCCAACGATCCCGATAACGTCAAATTAATGTCAGATTGTACCGGGGATGTCATCCATGAGGTGTTTATTGGTTCTTGCATGACCAATATTGGCCATTACCGCGCGGCGGCTAAAATCCTCGAAGGGGCTGGAACGGTGAAGGGTCGGCTTTGGATTTGTCCCCCCACTCGCATGGACGAACAACAGTTGCGGGATGAGGGCATATACGGCATTTTTGCAGCGGCCGGAGCCAGGACAGAAATGCCCGGTTGTTCCCTTTGTATGGGCAACCAAGCCCGGGTGGAAGATGGGGTAACGGTCTTTTCCACCTCTACCCGTAATTTCAATAACCGCATGGGTAAAGGGGCTCAGGTTTATCTCGGTTCCGCTGAGTTGGCCGCCGTTTGTGCTCTCCTCGGTAAAATTCCCACCGTGGCAGAATACCTGGCGATCGTCTCCGAAAAGGTCGATCCCTTCAAAGCTGATTTGTACCGTTATCTCAACTTTGATGAAATCAATGGCTTTGAAGATTTTGGCCGGGTGATTCCTCTGGAGCAAATGCCCAAAATTGAAGATCTTTTGGGAATGCCAGTGGGAGCTAAGTAATCCATGAGCTAAAGGGTGGGTCTTGATGGCTCACCTTATTAAATTTATTTTGTTGAATTATCCAAAAAAGATACTATGAAATTTGAAATTCTTGTTGTAGATCCAAGTGACAAATTAGACTTTAATTCAGTTGAAAGATTCAAGCTGGCCATTGGATTAAATGAAAAGCTATGTGGATCAGAATTGACCGTAAAAGAGGAACAATACAAAAAAGAGTCTCAAGTAGTTTTAATTGATGAATCAAATCAAAATAAATGGAATATTCAAAAACTAGACACATCTAAATCGCTGGGGGACTTATACTCATCCGCTTATATACTTACATTGGAAGCCGACAAAGAGGTAATTAAAAATCTTAGAAGGCCATTGATTGAGCATTGTAAAAAAATCGGATTTTCGCGAATCAGACTATTGACAGATGAGTATTCTCAACATATTGCCAGGGAAATATACCCGTTAATTAATAAAATAGAAAACTTGCTTAGAAGATATATTATTAAATTTTTTACAATTAAAATCGGACTAGATTACTCACGACAAGAACAGATAATCTCTAGTAAGGCAAGTGAAAAAATAAAAATAAGGAGTAAGGAAGACACAACCTTTGCGAAAGGACTAATAGATGTGGATGTTGAATATGTTGATTTTGAAGAACTCGGTGAAATTATTTATCAACAAAAGACAGCATTTAATCGAATTGATGATATTTTCAATAAAATTGAATTATCTAGCGATCTAAGTGAACTTAAAAAGGAAATTCAAGGAAATTACTCAAAGTATTTCAAGGATCATTTTGAGCAAAAAGATTTTAAGGCATTGTGGGAGAAGTGTGCAAAAATCAGAAATAAAGTTGCACATAACTATATCATTACCGAAGAGGATTTAGAAAACGCAAAAAGTAGTGTTGAAAATTTAGAAAAAATAATCACAAATGCTGACAAAAAAATTAATGAAGCTGTATTCAGCATTGTGGAAAAAGAGGCATTGATAAAACCTTCAATACAGCCACTAGAGACCAGAAATGAAACTGAGTTAGTTAAAAGGACCGACAACCAAGAATATGAAGATAGAATATCTTCAAGTTATCAAAATTCTAAAGCCATTAATGAGGATGAGTTAATTAAAGAATTACAGCAAGAGCAAAATAATCTGTCAAAGATACCGTATGATAATCCATTTATTGGACTCAAAAAATTTGTCACAAAGACATTGGCAGATAAAGGCTTTGATGTTCACTCATCTTACATAATGATTAACATCCTAGACGATAAGGGAATGGTCGAGATATATGATCATGATAATCCTTATGGAGACTATCCCACTAAAGCGATTAAGTTGCTTGACAGTTAGACTTTCTCAAAATCTCGCAATGAATCAAATTGGCTGCGATAAAATACTTATAGAAACAAACCAAACGCAACTGCCGGAGGGGTGGAATGAATTTTTCGACGATTAAAATTTTAGATACCTTACTCATTCAAAAAGTCACTATCACCGACGAGGTGCTCAGTGTTGATTTGTCTGATGGGCGTTCTATTTCCGTCTCTTTACTCTGGTATTCACGACTGTTGCATGGCTCCCAGGAAGAGTGTCAGGATTATCGCTTGATTGCTGGAGGAATGGGCATACACTGGAATCAACTTGAAGAAGATATTAGTGTTAAAAAATTTGGTTCTGGGCCAATCGTCTGGGGAAAGTCGGCGATCATTAAAGCGTTGGTTAGGCGATCGCCTCCTTGGAAGCTCGAATTGCTGAACATAGAGAAAAAATTAGCTTAGAATCAAAAAGAGAATCTCCAGATCAAACTCTGATTTATCATTGGCAAAAGGAGATTAAGGCTTTCGAGAAGGGAATCCAGCAAGCATTGAAAAGATTGGGGAAAAATTAATGCCAATTATTAACCAAGAAATTCAGTCCCAGACTTCAACTCTAGATAGGTTAATGATCGAGTTACGAGATGATTGTCAAAATGTTGTTGCTTTGGTTAATCAGTTACTAACTTCTGAGTTAGCTGAACAGCAAAAGGGAGATGTATTAGCGGAAATATTGGTCGCCGCAATCCATTTGCAATCCCACTGTGATGAGGATTTACAAAATCTTATTTCTAAAAAGCTTGAAAATTTACAAGAAAACGATTAACTTAAATGGCTATCAATTCTGACTCTAATTTAAAAATCACACACCAAAATCCTCAACTCAACAGTTCATTGCCACTGGAAAATTTGGAGGATTTACAAGATTTAAGACAAGCAAAACAAGAGCAGACAGATGAGGCAATATATTCATTAGAAGAAGTTAAACAAGCTATAATACAGCGGATAGCGTCTCAGTCTGGTACGCTCAACAAGGGTAAAAAGCTTATTAAACCGTTGATCTACTGTCCCACAGGGATGTCGCAACCGCTGTATTGACCTAAAAGCAATTACTTTGCTTGCCTATTCTATAGATAACTAATCGGATTAAAAAGCTAAATAGAATTAGCCTACGGCGGATTCTATGACGAGGTGGTACAATGAGGGACAAATATTCAGGGGAGTTCATCGAAAAGTAAAATGCCAGCTCTATCAGTTGATCTAAGAGAAAGGATAGTCAAGACCTATGAAGGTGGTGGAACCTCAATTAGAAAAGTAGCAGAGCAGTTTCAAGTAAGCAAAACGACCGTTCAGGATTTGCTTAAATTGAAACGAGAAACGGGACA